>NZ_CALWMU010000010.1:0-73409 GCF_944382095.1 Candidatus Acetatifactor stercoripullorum | reverse complement strand
ACAGCAGAGGGGAAAGCTGTGCGCCAAAAGTAAGAGGGGGAATTGCGGCGCTTATGCGCCGCGCACAGGACACGGATGCCATTCTTTATAAATTCAAAAGCCGAAGCTTTTCTTCGTCTGTTGCATGAAGCACGGAAAATATTGTTAAAAGATCACCATAGCTGAAAGCATCTTTTGGGTTTCCGCGTCCGTCTTTCTTTAACCTTGCAGAGAATGCCTGTGGAGTAATCCCAAGGGCTTCTGCAACATCAGCCTGCTTCATGCCGTTTGTGTGTATCTTGCCAACAATCCATCCAGCCAAGTCCTGGACCATGTATTGCTTTTTATTGATAGATACCCTGGGCATTTCGTTCCTCCTCCCTATCAGCTCGAATCATATATTCATGTCATCTGTTCAATCATTGGAATAATATCTTTTTCTTTCAAAAATCCGTATAGAAAAAGCCTTCCTTTTTGTGTCCAGTACATGTGCTGCCGTGAAAGCTGTCCCCCACATTCATCAGAATAATTGTGTGTTTTCATCTTGGTGTATCCAAACCCCGCATACTTCTGATAAAGGAACCAGATGCCACTTTGCTTAAATTGGATTTTTAGATCATGCAGAAGTCTATTGAATCGTGCAGCACTCATTCCATAATCCTTTGCAATTTCAGTTGCAGAAACTGAATCGGGACACTGGAGAATAAGATCATAATATGTAGCTTTCGGCTGAAGCTCATCGATTATCTTCTGCTGCTCAATAGTCTGTCTTCCAAGAAACTGGCATCGTTCCTTCAGATTTTCAATAATTGACTGTGCTGCAATAAGTCCTGCAGCTACGATCTGCTCTGGAGACATATTTTCTTGTCCAACTATGTAAGCCCCATTCTGCCTTAATGATGGAAGGACTTCTGATGTTACCCAATGTTTGAACCGCTTCCAAACTTTCTTAATTAGATATTTTATGGTAGAATTTTCTGGTAAAAACATTCTTAAAAGGAGCGCCTTTCGTATGTTGATTCGGCCTTGTTATCGCGTTTTGAAATCAATTAATTATCTGTGTTCCCAAAATGAATCAGGTACCACTTCAAACCTTGACATTATGGTTTATTTCAATCAAAAAACAAAACGCTTAGACTTAAATGCAACCATAAAACAGCTTTTTGTTGATGGATATATTGAAGCTCATTTCAGTGGGGCTGCTATCACAGACATTAAGCCGACTTACAAGGGGAAGCACTACACCGAATATCGATGGATTGCTGCAAAAGAAGTAATTATAAAATCCTTCTTGCTTCCTATAGTCGTGGCCCTCATTACTACGTTGATTACCTTGGCAGTAAATGAACTATTTACCGCATTACCATGATGCAAAGAACGGCTGACGCAATAGAAGACACTATAATCGGAACGATATACTCTGCAATCTTGTATGCAGCTTTGCACATTCTGTCGCAGTGCTCCTGCCGTTCCGCTATGCTTCTTTTTTTCCTCATCCTCCTCACGCTCCTTTCCGATTCTGACTAAGCCTGACAGATAAATCATTCTTGTTTTTCCATATCCCCCTTTTTATAATGATGGTACAGGCTGTTGCCGCAGCTGAGTACAAAAGAAGGGGGTGTAAATCGTGACTGAATTAGAACAGAAAATTTACGACACTATATCCGTAAAAGGTCAGTACCGATATTCTTCGGATATGTCCGTCAAATCTGCCGAGATAAAAGCTGTTGATTCCTTAAAATCAAATGGCTATATCTCTGTAAAAGCAAATGCGATCGGTTTTGTTATTGCCGAAACCACTTAGACCTTGCCTTCCAGAACGTTATCCGGGCTTTTGCTCTTGCCAAAAAGCCTGGGTAACATTCTTCAATGACCGCCTTTTCTTTCCCATAACCCTTTCCATCCGTCCCGGTGCTCACTTCTACGTCATGCACACCTTTTAAGAATGTATCGCGGAAAGAAATCAAATATCTTTTTTTATCCAGTTCAAAGAAAACATACTTCAAACCAAAATCTACTTTTCCCACTTTCCTCACCCTCCTTCCTTATCTCTTTATATTTTAAGTAGTAACTTTACAAGTTACTCTTTCGCAAAAAAAATGGATGCTGGGTCTGTTATATTAAGTTCATCAATCATTATTTGGATTTCGTCACTTCCAAATACTCCTATTTTCATTTTTTCATAAAATGTTTTTGGTGTAATTCCAATTTTAGACGCAACATCTGCTTGAGAGAGTCCGTTTTTAGCAATGATGCCTCTCAATTCATCTGTTTTTATCAACTTTTATTCTCCTTCCGTAACTTTTTAAGTTACTACTAATATATCACATTTTCGTAACTTGTCAAGATATTTTTTATTGATTTTATAACTTTTTTGTGCTATTATCAAGTTACCACAATACAAGGAGACAGACTATGACAGTAGGCGAGCGCATTAAGGATTTACGTGAAAGATTAAATATAAGTCAAGTCGATTTTGCAAACAAAATAAATGTTTCCAAACAGACTTTATATAAGTACGAAAATAACATAATAACTAATATTCCCTCTGATAAAATAGAAGCTGTAGCAAAAATAGGGAATATTTCACCAGCATATCTTATGGGATGGGATATTAACTCTTCTGTTGCAATAAAAAAAGGTATATCGATTCCAGTACTTGGTCGTGTTGCTGCTGGCATTCCTATCGAAGCTATTGAAGATATTATTGATACAGAAGAAATTACAAAGGAAATGGCAAAAACAGGACAGTATTTCGGTCTAAAAATAAAAGGAAGCTCTATGGAACCTAAAATAAGCGATGGAGACATAATTATAGTCCGGTGCCAGGACTACGCGGATTCTGGAGATATTGTAGTTGCAACTGTAAATGGAACGGATGCCACTTGTAAACGTATTAGAAAGTACAGGGACGGAATAGAGCTCATTTCTAACAATCCTGAGTATCCGCCAAAATTTTATAGTAACAAGCAAATTGCAGAACTACCAATTAGGATTCTGGGAAAAGTAGTTGAATTAAGAGCAAAGTTTTAAAACGAGTGGAGGTATACAGTGTTTTGGAAAATATTTGAAAAAAACATAAAGCAAATATTGAATACGCAAAAAAAACTCGAAGAGCATGATATTATTGCAAAAACAAGTTCCCAATCGAAATCTTACAATGATATCTTTGTCGAAAAGTACAGAGAAGCAGAACCCTCTTTTATGTTAGATGAGAAGAAGAGTTTTCTTCTCCATTACTTACATCATCGAAAAATAGAATGGGAAATAGACAAATCAGTGCAAGCGTTATTTGATGATTATAAAAGAGTTATTTCAGATTTGAGAAAATATGGATATTTAATGGATGATAATCATTCATTTTTTTTAGAAGAAATGAATGTGACCGATTTGAAAACAATCTCAAAGAGCCTTTCTCTTCCAGCATTCGGGAAAAAGATAGATTTGATAGAACGTATTGTAAACAATACAACACCAGAAGAGCGCGCCGCAATATGTCCTGATTTGTATTATGTTTTAACTCCAAGTGGATTAAAAGTCGATGAGGAATATACAAAAAATAAACGGACTCAAAATATACTACTAAAAGACAATATGTTCAAGGATATACAGTCTAAAATGTATGAACAGACAGCCTTAACAAAATCCAATGCCTATTCTAAAGAAGTAATTGCACCAGGAATCGGAATAGATTGGTCAGATACTGAAGCAATGAAAAAACACGCTCAGCTAGAGCAACAGCTTTTACGAGAATATGATTTCTCAGATTTGGACAATTCGGACGATTATAAAGAAATCCTTTTCCAAATATTATATTACGATAATGAAATAGAGCATAATCTTCTTGCTTCAATTGAGAAATTCATAACTACATGTGAGGAAAAAATAAATTGTCCCGACTTAGAAATATTCTTTCAAAACAAAGGCTTTTTTCCAAGCGAGTCTAAAAAAATTTTTGTGTATTTAGATACAAAACGTTTTAATATTTTCCAACAAAATATGAGAAGAATTTTAAAAAACGAAAAATATTTCCCTCTTCCAAAAGGGGAATTCCATGTTTCCGACAAAACAATTAATTTTTGGAAAAAGCTTAATGAAGATATGTCCGAATTTGAAAGATTATCTAAATTAGGGATTGAAAAATTTCCTAAAACTTTTCAGACCTTTCAAAAGCATAAAAACAAAAATGACGAAAAATATCAAGCTTGGGTTAATTTTAAACCGACTGAAATAACTCCTTGAAAAATCGTTTTGTTGCCATCGACAAAATCATGAGCAAACAAAAAAAGTTTCTGCACCATGACAATAACATACTTACCCAGGCAGCCGAACAGGCGGCAGCTCTCTAACCGTTCCGAGTCTTGCGGAAAGGGGAGATGCCTTATGAGTACATATGAGGAATTGCAGTTAATTACATCCGTTGCTTTACTCATCGTTGCAATACTGACTTTTACCCATAAAAAATAGCCGTCCTGCTCTTGGCCGAGGAGACGACTATTTTTTAAGTTGATTCGCCGGGACGGGTAGCATGCACCTACCTGTCGGCTGTCTTGTTAAGTATATTGTAACAATGGTACAGAAATATGTCAATAAAAAACCGCCCCCGGCGCCAACCAGGAGCGGAATCTGAACCATACCGGGAAGGCCCGGTATAATCCACCTAACCAATGGAATTATACCACACTTCCCGGCAAGAAAGCAAGAAAACCTTGCTGCCGGGCATTTTTGCGCCCTTTTTTAAGAAAAGGAGGATACCCATGAAAATCGAAAAGCTGCCATCCGGCTCCTACCGGATCAGGAAAATGTACAAAGGAACCACTTACACCGTCATTACGGAATACAAGCCGACCCAGAAGGAAGCTCTGCAGCTCATGTCAGCCGAAATGGAAAAGGCGCAGGAAAAGCATAAAAGAATGACGTTTCAGGCCGCCGGGGAGGAATACATAAAATCAAAGAAAAATGTTTTGTCTCCTGCGACGATCAGGGGATACAGCTCTGCCATGCGGACCATATCTAAAAAATTTTTGGAGGAAAATATCCATGATATTACTGCAATGGATATCCAAGCCGAAATCAACCGCATGGCAGCCAGCCACAGCCCAAAGACTGTGCGCAACTACCACGGCTTCATATCGGCTGTTTTAGGGCTGTTTCGTCCAGAGCTTAAGATTTATACCACCCTACCGCAAAAGATCAAGAATGAGCCATATATACCGTCTGACGAGGACATAAAAAAGATACTGGAATGCGCAAAGGATACAGAGTATGAAATACCCATCATACTTGCCTGTTACGGAATGAGGAGATCGGAAATCTGCGCTTTGACTGTTGAGGATATTAAAAAAGATACCGTGAAAATAAACAAGGCAAAAGTACAGGACGAGAATAACCAGTGGATAATAAAGACTACAAAGACCATATCCAGCACAAGGGAAATCATAATCCCGATGGAAACTGCTGACAAAATAAGGGAAAAGGGATATGTATACAAGGGACACCCAAACAGCATAACCTGCTTTTTGTTTGACACGCAGGACAGGCTTGGTATGCCGAGGTTTTCCTTGCACAAGCTCAGGCATTATTTTGCATCAAAAATGAGCGCCCTGAATGTCCCAGAGGCAGAGATCCTGAAATTGGGAGGATGGGAAACTGACTATGTGATGAAAAATGTTTACAGACACGCCATGGAGGATAAAAGCAAAGAATCGCAGCGGTCAGCATCCAGCCAGCTCGGCAGCATACTTTTTTCTTCTAATACTCCGTGACAAAATTTATGACAAAAAAGTAATAAAATACTGTTTTATTAAGTATAACAGCCATTTATTTTTAAGGCATGAAAAAAGCCGGAAATCATTGATTTTATCACAAACTCCTTTGAAATCCGGCTTTTTTCATATACTGCGGAAGATGGGACTTGAACCCACACGAGCGCAATGCTCACAAGATCCTTAGTCTTGCTCGTCTGCCAGTTCCGACACTTCCGCACAACATATTGCGCAAGAATTATATTAGCATCTTGCGGAAAAAAAGTCAATTGTTTTTTTTAAATTTGTAGGAATTTTTCAAACAATTAATAACAAAAGACTCTGCAGGAGGATATCCCCCCACAAAGTCTCTTTCGTTTTCAGGTATTTGTGCCTGATTATCTCTGTACACGTCCGGAAGCGTCGCCGCCTGCAAGCGTTTCCACTTCTTTTCTGGATACCAGGTTGAAGTCCCCGGGAATGGTGTGCTTCAGCGCAGAAGCAGCTACGCCGAATTCCAAAGCTTCCTTGAAATTCTTGCCGTCCAGCATGCCGCAGATTACGCCGCCCGCAAAGGAGTCGCCGCCGCCTACACGGTCCACAATGGGATGAATGCTGTATTCCTTGGAATGATAAAATTCCTTGGTGTCTCTGGAGTAAATACATGCAGACCAGCCATTGTCAGAAGCGGAATGGCTGACACGCAGAGAGGATACACAGTACTCAAAGTTAAACTTGTCCACCATCTGCTCAAAAATGGACTTGTAGCCTGCAAGCTCCAGCTCGCCGCTGGTCACATCGGTAGCGCCGGGCTTAAAGCCAAGCACCAGCTCTGCATCCTCCTCATTTCCGATGCAGACATCCACATATTTCATCAGATTGGTCATAACCCTCTGAGCCTTCTCGGAGGACCACAGCTTCTTACGGAAGTTTAAGTCTACAGAAACCTTTACGCCATGCTTCTTTGCTGCAATCAAAGCCTTCTCAGTGAGCTCTGCAGCCGCATCGGATACTGCAGGAGTGATTCCGGTGAAGTGGAACCAGTCTGCACCCTCGAAAATGTCGTCAAAATCAAAATCTGCTTCCGTAGCGGTAGAGATAGAGGAATGAGCTCTGTCGTAAACAACCTTGGAGGGTCTCATGGAGGAGCCGCTCTCCAGATAGTAAATGCCAAGTCTCTCGCCGCATCTCGCAATATGCTTTGTGCATACATTGTACTTTCTCAAAGCGGCAACTGCACACTCACCGATCTCGTTGTCGGGAACAGCGGTCACAAATTCTGCATCATGTCCATAGTTTGCCAGGGAAACTGCAACGTTAGCCTCACCTCCGCCGTAGTTAATGTCGAATTCATCCGCCTGGATAAATTTTTCGTTGTTAGGGGTGGACAGTCTCAGCATGATCTCACCCATGGTAATCACTTTTGCCATTTTATTTAATTCCTTTCCTTTGATTTGCTGTATTTCCTTTGATTAACGCTGTACAAGATGTACGGCGAAGCCGCCGATCTCCTCTTTCAGGTAAATCGCCTTCAGCCCGCCCTTAGCGTCTCTCTTTGCGGACTCCTCATTGAATTCTACGCCCAAAACAGTGCTCAGATAATTTACAGCCCTGTCAATGTAATTGGTTCTGATGGCAATGTGCCCGTTCTTTCCAAGATAAGGGGACTTCATCACCTCAAGGGCTGTACCGGCGAATACGGAGCTGTTGCCAGCCTTTGCAGGCATACCGAAAATAAATGCAAAACGGTTAGCCGCCTTCAAAGCCTCCTCCTCATTCTCTGCGTTCACGCCCACATGTGCCAGCTCAAAGCCGAGCATGGTCTGTACCGCTTCTCTGGTGAGCTGCTCGATCTTATCCCACTCTCCGGCATTGATCAAGTCTCCGGGAACCATCCAGGAGCCGCCGCAGGCGATGATCTTGGGGAAATCCAGGTAAGAGGTCAGATTCTTTGCATTGACGCCGCCGGTAGGCATAAATTTCATATTCACATAGGGTGCAGCCATAGCCTTGATCTTTGCCAGGCCGCCAGACTGCTCTGCCGGGAAGAATTTTACCACGTCAAGTCCAAGCTCGATAGCCTGCTCGATATCGCTGGGGCTTGAGGTGCCGGGTGTGATGGGAATATTCTTGTCGATACAATATTTTACGGTTCTGGGATTTAATCCGGGGCTTACGATAAACTTTGCTCCGGCTTCCACAGCCGCATCCACCTGCTCAGCATTCAGAACGGTTCCCGCGCCCACGCACATATTGGGGAAGTTTTCCGTCATGATCTTGATAGCCTCAGCCGCCGCAGAGGTACGGAAGGTTACCTCAGCACAGGGAAGTCCTCCTGCGCAGAGCGCTTTTGCCAGAGGAAGCGCATCCTCTGCCCTGTCGATCTTTACCACAGGCACAATACCGATTTTACTGATTTGCTCTAATACTGCGTTCATTTTACCCTCATTTCTGTGCGGTTACCTATTCAGAATCCGCAGGCGCCGCACACACATTGGCGGATTCTCTTGTAAAAAGGCTGGCTATGCCAATATTTCCTTCACGCATTCCGCTATTTTGTCGCATTTGCAGTTTGCAAAGAAGTACTCTTTAAAAGGCGCTCCCGAAAGGGCTCCCTTTACCAGCTCTCTGTCCAGATTTTTCAGGATAGTCACCATATCCGTATGGGTTACTTCCTTCACCTTATCCAGAATTTTCTTGTTCCTCTGCTCAGGCTCCACTCTCTCAGGAGGATAACCGCCGCCTCCGGGAGCGCAGAACAGCTTTTCAAAAATATACTGCAGGTTCAGCTCGCCGCCCCAGCCAAAATTCTCGGCAAAGGGAAGGGCTACACAGTTTCCATCGTTTACCTGGGAAAACAGGTAAGCGTCCAAAGGTGACTCAATATGTCCGCAGAGCACCTTGGGGAAGGAATTGCAGGCCAGCATGGCGCCCTCGCCGGTGCCGCAGCCTGTGATCACATAATCCGCTGCGCCGGAGTTTAAGAGAACTGCCGCAAGAATGCCGTTCTGCACATAGGTCAGGGAATTGGGGTCCTCTGCGCCGCACATGCCATAGTTGAATACCTCATGTCCCATGGGCTCCACTACTTTTTTCAGAGTGGCACAGATCATTTCATTCTTTGCTGCCTGACTGTTTTCGTTGATCAATGCGATTTTCATGGATTCTCATGCCTTTCTGCCCGGTTTGTCCGGACTTTTTATGATTCTTTTTCCTCTGCTGCAGGCTTTTTCAAATACCGCAACAGTCAGCCGCCGAAAACAGCTTTCTGCGACTGATCTGTTTACATTATATTCTATTGTGCCTGCAAGGGCAAGCCTGACAAAATACCGCTGTTTCCGGTTTTGGCAGATGCGATTATTCCGGCTGCTTGCCGATGTATGCCAGAATACCGCCGTCCACGTAAAGGATATGTCCGTTTACTGCATTGGAAGCCTCGGAAGCAAGGAACACTGCAGGTCCCGTAAGCTCCTCTGCCTTCAGCCATCTGTTTGCAGGAGTCTTTGCGCAGATAAACTGATCGAAGGGATGTCTGCTGCCGTCAGGCTGGATCTCACGCAGAGGCGCAGTCTGAGGAGTCTCGATGTAACCGGGCCCAAGGCCGTTGCACTGAATGTTGTACTGACCGTACTCGGAGCAGATATTTCTTGTGAGCATCTTAAGGCCGCCCTTTGCAGCCGCATAAGCGGATACGGTCTCACGGCCAAGCTCTGACATCATGGAGCAGATGTTTATGATCTTTCCGTGTCCCTTCTTGATCATGGCAGGAATTACCGCCTTGGAAACGATAAAGGGAGCATTCAGGTCAACGTCGATTACCTGTCTGAACTGCTCTGCAGTCATCTCGGTCATAGGGATTCTCTTGATGATGCCCGCATTGTTTACCAGAATATCGATAACGCCTACTTCCTTTTCGATCTGGGCAACCATGTTGTTCACAGCAGTCTCATCGGTAACGTCGCATACATAGCCGTGAGCCTTGATGCCTTTTTCTGCGTAGGCAGCCATTCCCTTGTCCACCAGTTCCTGCTTGATATCGTTGAAGCAGATGGTTGCGCCCGCCTCTGCATATGCGGATGCAATGGCAAAACCAATTCCGTAGGATGCTCCGGTAACCAGCGCAACCTTGCCTTCCAGTGAAAAGTTTGTGAATTCTGACATGTTTTTTCTCTCCTTTACTTATATGCTTATATGTTTTTGATTACATCAAATCCTTGTTGTCCACGCCGTCCATATCGTCAAAGTCCTGGTTTTCTCCCACCATGCCCCAGATAAAGGTATAGGCTCTGGAACCGCATCCGGAATGAATGGACCAGCTGGGAGAAATGACAGCCTCCTCATTTCTCATGACAATGTGGCGGGTCTCATCGGGCTCTCCCATAAAGTGCATCACGAAGGCATCCTCGGGAATATCGAAGTACAGATAAACCTCCATGCGTCTGTCATGGGTGTGACAGGGCATTGTATTCCATACGCTGCCCGGCTCCAGCTTCGTCATGCCCATTTCCAGCTGACAGCTTTCCACCTGTCCGGGAAGTATGTACTTGCAGATTACTCTGTGGTTTGCATCCTCCAGCGTGCCAAGCTCCACCTTGTTTTCATCCTTTACAATGACCACGCCCTCCTGCGGGGTTCCCTCCGGCTTGATCAAAACCGTGGGATAGGTCTTATGTGCGGGCGCGGAATTCATATAAAATTTTGCAGGGGTTCCGGCATCCTCGCTTGCAAAAATAATCTCCTTAGACTCCATGCCGATGTACATGGCTTCCTTATACCCTACCTTGTACACTCTGCCGTCAACGGTGATGGTTCCCGCACCGCCGATGTTGATGACACCCAGCTCTCTTCTCTGGCAGAAATATTCAGCACGAAGCTCGTCCCCCGCCGTCAGGGTGATAGGCTTTGTGGGCACCGCCGCGCCTGTAATGATTCTGTCGATGTGGCTGTATACCAGCTTGATCTCTCCCGGCACAAAGAGATTCTGAATCAGAAACTCTTCCCTCAGCCGCTGCGTGGTATAATGCTTCACATCTCTTGGTGATACTGCTGTTCTAAGTTCCACCTTGCGCCTCTCTTTCTCCAATTTCCGGTCTTTCCGGTATTGACTGATAATTCCTTATGAAAGCACTTACATTATAGCATATAACAGTAAGCATTTCCAATATAAAATTATCTTTCTTTGGGATATTTCGTTGTAACTACATTATAATGGATTAAATTCTCTAAGTCTATTCAAATTTTGGTGTAAATATTGCAAATTTTGAACAAAGAGGCTATACTGAATGATAGAAAATCCAGGTGCATAATCTGAGCGCACAGAAAGGACCATCCTATGCAAGAGCTTTCCTCCTGTAAAACCGCCATTGAAAACTGTAAGGAGACGCGTACCTTTTCCATCGCCCATCTGTACAAAGAAGAAAAAGCCATGGATATGCACATCCATGACTGCTACGAGCTCTACTACTCCATCTTTGGCGGAAAGCAGTTTTTGATCGACAACCGCTTTTACAGCATCGCTCCGGGCGATCTTTTTATCATCAATCAATACGAAAGCCATAAGCTGACCCAGATTGACAGCTGCGTGCACGAAAGAATCGTGCTTTCCATTCATCCTGACTACGTAAAACGGCTTTCCTCAAACCAGACCAATCTGGATCACTGCTTCTCGGACAGGGACGAACATTTCCAGCACAAGCTTTCCCTGAACAAGGAGCAGCAGACACGTTTTCTGTACTATATCAACAAGATAACCTCCGCAGACGGCTTCGCCCATGATATCATTGAACAGGCAGCCTTTATGGAGCTGCTTGTGATGATCAACACGCTCTCAAGCGCAAATGCCGCTCAGACGGTCCATACAGGCTACAAGTACAGTCACCAGGTGGAGGATATCCTGGCTTATATCAACCAAAATATATCCCAGCCCATCACCATGGAGCAGCTCTGCGGCCGCTTCTACCTAAGCAGCTCCTACATCTGCCGCATCTTCAAGGCTGCAACAGGCACCACCATAAACAAATACATCACCGCCCGCCGCATCAGCATCGCCAAGGCTCAGCTGAATGCGGGAAGCAGTGTTTTCGAGGCCTTCGAGCGAAGCGGCTTTTCAGATTACAGTAACTTTTTCAAAGCCTTTACCAAGGCCGTAGGCGTGTCTCCAAAAAAATATGCGAATCTCAGCGTAAGCTGAAATCCGCATATTTTTTAAACCGTTACCTTGGGCAGCTGGGCAAAGGACTTCTCCAATTCCTCATCAGTGGGAATATAATCCTGCATCTCCCCATCATTATATCTCTGATATGCCACCATATCGAAATAACCTGTACCCGTAAGACCAAATACTATATTTTTCGCCTCTCCGGTCTCCTTGCACTTGAGCGCCTCGTCAATGGCCACCTTGATGGCATGGCTGCTTTCCGGCGCAGGCAGAATGCCCTCCACTCTCGCAAAGGTTTCAGCCGCCTGGAATACCGCCGTCTGTTCCACGCTTCTGGCCTCCAAAAGCCCCTGATCATACAGCTCCGATACCACGGAACTCATGCCGTGATAACGAAGGCCCCCCGCATGGTTGGCGGAAGGGATAAATCCGCAGCCCAAAGTATACATCTTTGCCAGAGGACACACCTTTCCGGTATCACAGAAGTCGTAAGCGTAAACGCCTCTTGTAAGGCTGGGGCAGGAAGCCGGTTCCACAGCGATGATCTGATAGTCCGCCTCCCCTCTGAGCATCTGGCCTGCAAAGGGAGAAATCAAGCCGCCCAGATTGGAGCCGCCGCCTGCGCAGCCGATGATCATATCCGCCTTCACTCCATATTTATCCAAAGCAGCCTTGGTCTCCAGACCGATAATGGACTGATGCAGCAATACCTGGGAAAGCACCGAGCCCAGCACATAGCGGTATCCCTCCTGGGTGGTGGCCGCCTCTACGGCTTCAGATATGGCACAGCCCAGGGAGCCTGTGGTTCCCGGAAACTCCTCATTGATTTTTCTTCCCACATTGGTGTTCATGGAAGGAGAAGGAGTCACCTTCGCTCCGTAGGTGCGCATTACCTCCCGACGGAAGGGCTTTTGCTCATAGGAGCATTTTACCATATAAACCTGGCAGTCCAGTCCCAGGTAGGAGCATGCCATGGACAGAGCCGTTCCCCATTGTCCCGCTCCCGTCTCCGTGGTCACGCCCTTGAGTCCCTGCTTCTTCGCATAGTAAGCCTGGGCAATAGCGGAATTGAGCTTGTGGCTGCCCGAGGTATTGTTTCCCTCAAATTTGTAGTAGATATGAGCCGGGGTTCCCAGCTTTTCCTCCAGGCAGTATGCTCTCACCAGAGGGGAGGGACGATACATTTTGTAAAAATCACGGATTTCCTGGGGGATATCAAAATAAGGCGTGGTATCATCCAGCTCCTGTTTTGCCAGCTCCTGGCAAAAGATAGCGGACAGCTCCTCTTCGGTTACCGGCTTTAAGGTACCGGGATTCAAAATGGGAGCCGGTTTCTTTTTCATATCCGCCCGCACATTATACCATTGCCTGGGCAGCTCCTCTTCCTCCAGATAAATTTTGTAAGGGATTTTCTTTTCCATGTTCTGTTACCTCTCTTTCCTGAATTTCCAATGTTTTGCAGATTTTTATTCATAAGAATAAAAAAACTCCTGCCTATCTGCTTTCGATAGGACAGGAGTATCATCTACTTCTGCGGTGCCACCTAACTTCACTCCTCTCAAGGATCCCTCTCCATTCCTTTCGGGGACATCCTCTCGTGGAAATGCTCTCTGCCGTGTACCATCATACACGTCCTGCTGTAACGTGCAGCCACGTCTCCTCTACTTCCGTCTCCGGTTTCAAATCGCCCTCCCAGGCCCATTCACCGCTCTTCCCAATGCCCCAATTCCACCCCATGAAGCTCTCTGTGTCTGTTTCAAACGGCTACTCTTCCTGTTCCTTGGTTTCTCAAGTAAATTCAGCATACTCTTCTTTTTCTCAAATGTCAAGGGCTTCTGTACTTTTTTTGTCAATCGTTTGGTCTTTGGTAGAATCTTCCTGCAAGCCCTTCGGTCCGTATGGTATTCACAAAGGCAAGAGGGTCTGTTTCCTTGACGCAGTTTAGCACCTTCCGCACCTCATCCCGGCCCACCACTGAATACAAAATGTTACATTCCTTTTTCCGATAACAGCCCACTCCCTTGATCAGGGTGGCGTCATGATGGGTGATCTCCGCAATGGCCTCGTAAACCTCCTCCGGCTTTTGCGTCACAATCAACAGCGTCTGCTTTTGATAACGCTTGTACAGCGTCTGCAGCACCTGGGTGGAGGCAAACTGAAAAATAATGGAGTACAGAGCCTTTTCCCATCCAAACAGCATTCCGGCGATCACAAGAATTACCACATTTCCTGCAAAAATATAATTCCAGGAATCAATGCCGAATTTCTCAGAAAGAAAAATAGCGATAAAATCCGTCCCTCCGCTGGTGCCCCCGGCAAACAGGCAGATACTGATAGCCACTGCGTTGAGAAGACCTCCGAACACAGACACCAGCAAAATGTCCGTGGTCACCGAAAAAGCCGGCGCCACGTCCGTCAGAATACTGGACAGCACAATCATCAGGCAGGAATACCCCGTAAATTTCTTTCCGATGAATCGAAAGCTCAAGACGGCAGGCACCGCGTTCAGCACAAAGTTGATTACACTGAAAGGAGGCTCCACCCCAAAAAAGAGAAGGCTCGTCTCCTGCAGCAGCCTGGTAAGGCCGTTAAAGCCGCCCGGTATCAGTCCCCCTGCCCGCACAAAGCTTTTTAAGTTGACAGCCATAATCAGGGAAGCTGCCAGGATCATCAATGTCCTCTTTACGTCGTCAACCCTTGTCTTTTTCTTTTCTACATACTCCATACTCCACCTCATGCCTCATTTTTCAGGCTTCTTCCTGTTTTGCATGTTTCATTTTTCTGCCCTTTGCATATCCCCTTATGGCCAATGCGCCAAACACGCAGACACTCAATACCGTCAGGCAGACCCCGGCCCAGGTTCCCTCAGGCGTATAGTGCAGCGAAATAGAATATTCTCCTGCCTCCAGGTCAAAAGCCATAAGCGTTCCCCCAAACAAAGCAGGCTCCACTTCCCTTCCATTGATCCGGACACGCCATCCGTCCTCATAGGGCACCGACAAAATCAGCCTTCCCGCCTCCTTCAGAGAGAGACCTGCGTTGATATTTCGGCTGTCGTATTCCACCCATTCAAGCTGCTGCCTGGACAATACCTCCAAAGCCTGCTCCAGCACATCCGTGTGGCACAAATACCCCTGGGCCGAGATTTTGGGGCTCTCATCCTCATCGTCCCCATTGGTAAGCGTGACGCTGTCTCCTTCCTGCAGATATCCCAGATAAAGAATGGAACCATCCTTTAAGTCAGAGAAGGTATGGGTCTCCAGGCTGCCGCCGATCAGCTCTGCCTTGCTGGTGCCAAAGGCCGTCAGCATGGCATAATAAATACCGGACTCCTTCGCCGTAATGCGCACATTGTCTCCGGAAGCTTCCGTATCAGCCTCCGTAAACAAATCTTCCTCTATTCCCAAATCCTTTACCATTTGATTCTGGAGGCGGATGCCGTCCCCTGAAAATCCCTCGGGCAGATCATACCCGGAAGGAGCCACATAGCCAAAGGGCAGGGTATATGTGCACTCATACAAAAAGATATCGCCGCTTTGCTCTGCCAGGGAAAATGCCTCATTTTCAAATTTTTCCGATTCACCGAACATATATTTTACATTCAGCAGAGCGGAGGAAAACAGCGTAGCTCCGTCAAAACTATAATACACCTTGCTGTGCCTCATTCCCAGCCTTTTGTACAAATCCATCACATAAGAATTCATGGTGGAGGAAAACACCGACGCCGTGGGGTATCCAGCAAGCGTACCGTCGTTCTTAGTCTTTCTGGAGAATTTTTCCAGCCGGTAAAAGCCCTCCTCCTGCTCCCTGGTCCACTGATAAAGCGCCCTGTAGTCCTCCTGCTGCCCCAGGTAGGCCGTTCTGCCAGTGGTTCCGAGACTTGTGCTCGCCATATTGATGCTGCTTTCCGCGATCACGGTTACAAGGGCGGCAAAGGCCAGTATCTGCTTCCACAGAAAGCTCTTTCTGGTTCTGTGCAGATACAAAAGCACCGCATAAATGGTCACAAAGGTCAGCGTCAATATCTCGATGCCAATGTCGAAGTCCTCGCTGTCAATAAATTTTTCGCAGCACAAAAGAAAGGCGGCGGCAGCCAGATAACCATACAAAATCTGCTTTTCCTCAATTTCATCCACCCGCTTGTAGGCCTCATAGCACATGGTCAGCACAAGAAGAATATAGATAAAGGACTGTCTGGCAGGAAGGGAATCGGGATAATTCATGCCATGCCAGATAAAATCAAGCATATTCGTGCTGAAGCTGAGAAGAAATATGCCTGCCAAAGCCAGATTGGCAAACCGCTTCCGAATGGAAATCCTTTGATTCAGGGCATACATGGGAAGCAGCATAAACACCGCCACTCCGCAGTACAGGTTGGGCCAGTGCTCCAGCCCTCTCTCTGTGGTGACGCACATGCAGTGTCTGGCCAGCATATCCAGCACGGAGAAATAGGAGGTGAGGGTATCCGGAAAATTCATATCCCCAAAATCCGTCTCTAAAAGAGCGTACACCTCCGGCACCAGAAGAATTGCCGCCATCCCGCCTGCAAGCAGGGAATACAGCACAAAATTTCCGATGATCTTCCAGCTTCTTTTTTCTGTGAGAAGAAGCGCCAGAAAATAAAGCACCAGAAAAATACAGATCATGATGGAAATATAAAAGTTGGTGAAAATGGAAAGGGCAAGACTCACGCAGTACAGGGTACACTTCCCTTCCTTCACCAGCTTCTCCAGTCCCAGCACTATAAGGGGCAGAAGCACAATGCAGTCCAGCCACATGATATTCCAGTTATACGCCGCCACAAAGCCGGACATGGCATAAAAGCAGGAAAAAAGGAGCACGCCCCAGTCCTTTGTCTGAAAATGCTTCTGCAGATACCAAAAGGAGGTCAGTCCGCACAGGCCGATCTTCACCACCACAAGATAGCTCATAAATTCCATGAGATATGCCTCAGGGAATAGAAAGGCAAGCCAGTTTAACGGACTTGCCAGATAATACACATAAAGGGCAAGAAAATTAGAGCCAATGCCCACATTGAAGGAATAGGAAAGCCCCTCTCCTGCCTTTATCTTGTGAAGAAACTCACTGAAAAAGGGCATGTACTGATGATACATATCGGAGAAGAGAAAGCTTCTGTCTCCGAATGGGAAAATGCCTCTGATCACAAACAGGCACAGCATAACCGTTACCGGCAGCACAAAGGACAGCGTAAGCGCCGCTGCATTTCTGGTTTTTTCGTCCCTGTACAAATACTTCATTATGCCTTTCATCGTCTCTTCCTCTTTCTCCGTTGATACGGGCTGCGCTTACTGCTTCTCGTAATCAAACAACAGATAATATTCCAGACTTTGATAATCATTTATTTCCTGACCGCATTCCTCAAGGGTCAGATACTTTCCTTCCTTATCTCTGATCTGCAGTGCACTGATCACAGGATATTCCTCCCTGACCGCCTCCAGGGCGCTTTGATAAGAGGGCAGGGGAAGTCCGCAGTTTTTCAGCACATCCAGCGCAAGATAATTAACGCTGGTCTCCAGACCGCTTTGCTGGTCCATCTCAAAATTACTCCAGATCACATAAGGCACCTTATATCTTAACAGATTTTCCTCCTCTGATAAAGAGTCAGGATCCTTGCCGTTACTCCTTAAAATAGGATTGCTCACAGAGGCGGTGGGCTGATGGTCGCCAAAAAACACAATCATGGTGTCCTCCTCCACCTGGGAAAAGTAAGCAATCAGCTCCTCAAACGCGCTGTCCGTCTCCTTTATCAGGGAAAGATACATATTCAGCGTATCCGAAGCAATGCCCTCCACAGCTACCGAGGGCGTAAAGTTTGCAAAGGTC
Organism: Candidatus Acetatifactor stercoripullorum; assembly: GCF_944382095.1. NCBI lineage: Bacteria > Bacillati > Bacillota > Clostridia > Lachnospirales > Lachnospiraceae > Acetatifactor > Candidatus Acetatifactor stercoripullorum. Next base: position 55,685 of record NZ_CALWMU010000010.1, on the reverse strand, counting down.
TCGCTGTAGCCGCTGTGGTTCTGCATCGTCACATTAAACACAAAGAGCGGCTCTCCGGCTTCCTTTTCCTCATACAGCTCAATAATCTTTGCAAAATCCGCCCTGTCGGAAATATAGCTGCGCAGCTTTTCTGCCCCGTAAAAATCATCTCTGGACAAAAAGCGGTCAAAGCCAAGCAAAGGATATACCCGGTCTCTGTCCCATCCGTCCGCATAATAAGGATGAATGGCCACAGTGGAATAACCCAGGTCCTTTAGGTAGGAGGCTAAGGAGGGAGTTTCCTTCTTTACATACTGCTGATAGGCAACGCTCCCCTGGGGAAGAAGGGCCATGGAATGTCCTGTGAGAAATTCAAACTCCGTATTGGCAGTATTTCCTCCCAGAACAGATACATTCAAATATCCTGTGACAGTATTATCCGCTCCCTGCTGCAGACTATGTATAAAGGGCATATAATCCTCATTTACACTAAAATCTCCCAGCACGGCCAGATCAGAAAAGGCCTCATCCATGATCACAATAATATTGGGACGGTTTATGCTGTCCGGATTTTCAAGAGCTGCCGTGGTCTGCTCCGGTGTGTTTTCCAGATAACGCTCTCCGGTCTCCTTTGCCGAATAGCCGGAGGGCTTCTCCACATTCATATACTTCATTTCCATCAGAAATGCCACAATATTGCCATCCCTGCGGTTCATCACCGTTGGGGTAAACAGCTTGTCATAAAGTCCGAAATCTGCCACAAAGCTATCCGACTGCAGCAGACGGACATATCCTCCCAGCAAAAGCACAGGCAGAAAAATCAACACGCCTCTCTTTAACAGCCGTCTGGGAGCCATTAAAGAAAACCTGCTTTCTACAGCCATCAAAAGGACAAATGCCGCCAAAACCGCCACAGTCTCTAAATCCAGGCTGTAATCATAGTTTCCCGCTACACTGGCAGCCGTCCCCACAGAAAAAATATCCCAGGGCATAATAGGCGCCGAACGGAAATTCAGCACATAATAATTGGCCAGACCCACCAGCATAAAAAAGCCGCTCTGCAGCAAAAGCGCTGCGCGGACACTCCGCAGCACCCCGAACAGGAAAAGGGCCGTAAGCTCATAAAAGGCAATGTTTAAAAGCTGGGTTTTGAAATCCATATCCGTCAGGGGATTGTGGGTATAAAAATCAAACAAGTAAAAGGTAATTGCCGGACAGATTACAAGGGCTGCGCAGGATGGCAGCTTCTGCCTTGTAATCCCCAGACTTTTAAATCTCTCCCAAAAAAAGCCGGCAATTGCCCGGAGCACTACCCATATGGGTTTTTTCTGCAAGTAATCCATAATTGTTATCCTCTTTTCTTGTGCTCATTTTAAAGCAACTAAGTAGAAATAACAATTTATGAATTGCATATATTTCCTACAATTTCCGACTCATTTTTGTTAATTTTTACGATTTTTTTACAATAATATTACATATTGTTACTTTACTTCGTATTTTCCAGCCTCCTTCAGGCGCAGGATGGCTCTGGCCAAAGACGCCTGGGACACATGATACTCCTGGATGCTCTGCTTCTGACGCAGCTGCTCTTTCGCCCGTTCCAGGGCCTGCTCCGCCCGTACCCTGTCGATGTCCTCCGGCCGCTCCGCCGTGTCCACCAGCATGGTTACACGGTTATTGGCAATGTGCACGAAGCCGATTCCCACCACAGCCCGGCGATAATCCTCTTCTTCCTTCTCCTTGAAGCGGACTTCGCCTTCCTTGGTGGCGATCACCATATCTTCGTGGTGGGACATGATGGCAATTTCCCCGTCCAGCGCAGGCACCACGATAATGCCGCACTTTCCGCTATAGAAAACCTTATCGCTTGCAATAATCTTTAAATTAAACGTATTCATCCATCCAGCCGCCTTTCCGGTTCGGTTTTACATCTGCTGGCCCATCATCTTCTTTGCCTTTTCCACAGCCTCGTCAATAGTGCCCACATTGAAAAAGGCTCCTTCAGGATACTGATCCATCTCACCGCTTATAATGGCGCGAAAGCCTCTGATGGTCTCCTTCACAGGCACATATCTGCCGGGTACGCCGGTAAAATTTTCCGCCACATGGAAGGGCTGGGACAAAAAGCGCTGAATTTTTCTGGCCCGGTATACCGTGACCTTGTCCTCCTCTGAGAGCTCCTCCATGCCAAGAATTGCAATAATATCCTGGAGCTCCTTGTATTTCTGGAGCATGGCCTGCACTTCCCTGGCCGTCTCATAATGTTCCTTTCCCACCACATCTTCCTCTAAGATACGGGAGGTGGATTCCAGCGGGTCCACCGCCGGATAAATTCCCTGCTCTACAATCTTTCTGGAGAGTACGGTAGTGGCGTCCAGATGAGCAAAGGTAGTGGCAGGCGCCGGGTCGGTAAGGTCGTCCGCAGGTACGTAGACCGCCTGTACGGAGGTTACGCTTCCCTTGTTGGTGGATGCAATTCTCTCCTGCAGCTCACCAAGCTCCGTGGCCAGCGTGGGCTGATAGCCAACCGCCGATGGCATACGCCCCAAAAGCGCCGACACCTCGCTGCCAGCCTGCACGAAACGGAAAATATTGTCAATAAACAAAAGCACATTCTGGTGCTCCTTATCCCGGAAGTATTCCGCCATGGTAAGTCCCGTCTCCGCCACACGCATACGGGCTCCCGGCGGCTCATTCATCTGTCCGAATACCAGCGCTGTTTTTTCCAGTACGCCGGATTCCTTCATCTCCGTCCAAAGGTCATTTCCCTCACGGGAACGCTCTCCCACACCGGTAAAAATGGAGTAGCCGCCGTGCTCTGTGGCAATGTTGCGGATCAGCTCCTGTATCAGCACCGTCTTTCCCACACCGGCGCCGCCGAACAAACCGATTTTTCCGCCCTTTGCATACGGGGCCAGAAGGTCAATGACCTTGATGCCGGTCTCCAGCATTTCCACTACAGGACTTTGCTCTTCAAAGCTGGGCGGGTCTCTGTGAATGACCCAGTGCTCTTCCTGCTCTAAGGATTCTCCTCCATCAATGGTCTCACCCAGCACGTTGAACAATCTTCCCAGCGTCTTTTTCCCAACAGGCACCTGAATGCCCTTTCCGGTGGCCGTAACCTCCATATCCCTGCAAAGTCCGTCACTGGACGCTAACATGATACAGCGCACTGTATTGTTGCCGATATGCTGGGCCACCTCCATCACAAGACGCCTGCCGTCACAGGTCACCTCCAAAGCATCTTTGATAAAAGGAAGGTCATTGTTTTCAAATTCCACGTCAACCACAGGCCCCATGACCTGAACGATTTTTCCCTGAGTCTTATTCAATGCAGGAAACCTCCTTTCTCGTCTTTTTCTTCTTTTTCTGTGCCTTTGCGCCTGCAACAACCTCGGTAATTTCCTGAGTGATCATAGCCTGGCGCACTCTGTTGAATTCTATGGACAGGTCATGAATCATTGCAGCTGCGTTTTTATTTGCCGCCTCCATGGCCATCATTCTGGCATTCTGCTCGCTGCAGAAGGACTCCACCAGGGCGCCGTACACATATCCCATAATGCAGTCCGGAATAATATTGTTAAGCACCGCCTGGGGAGAAGGCTGCATCACAAGCTCCTCCTGATAGATGCCAGCCTTAAGTGCCTCTCTGTCTGCAAAGTCCTCCGCCGCCATAGGAAGCAGCTTCAGAATCTGCGTCTCTGTGGTGATGCTGTTCTTCATACTGGTATAAATGAGAGAGACCTCGTCCAGCTCCTCTGTTTTAAACTGCTCTAAAACAGTCTCGCTGATAATGCGGGCCCGGTGGAGGGTAGGATTCTGCGCCGTATAGTGAAACTGCTCCGCCACGGGAATTCCCTTAGCTGCAAAATATTGACGCCCAAGTTCTCCCACTACAAACAGCTTGCATCGTCCGCCCATCTCCATCTGCTGCCCGGCCAGCTTCAACACGTTATGGTTGTAGGCTCCTGCCATTCCCTTGTCAGCCGTCACCACGATCAGACCCTTCGTCCGCTCCTCTTTCCTTTTCTTAGGCCTTTCGTCAAAATACTTATTTTCCATCTCCGGCAGATGTCTTAAAATTCTGGCGATCATCATCTGCAGCGTGTAAAAGTAAGGTTCCGTCTCCTCAAGATTTTTCTTCGCCTTGCGGAGCTTTGTAGAAGAAATCAAATACATGGCATTGGTTATTTTCATGGTATCCTGGATGCTTTTCATCCGGCTTTGTATCTCTCGCGCGTTTGCCATGCCTATCCCTCCTATTTCTCCTGATACTGTTTCTTAAATTCTCCGGCCGCCGCCACGATCTGTGCCTCCAGCTCCTCGTCCAGCGTCTTTGCGCTTTCCAGCTGCCTGATGATTTCAGGATGGCTTTCTGCCATAAATGCAAGCAGCTTCATCTGAAAATCCTTTACCTGATCCACTGGAAGGTCCAGCATGACTTTGCTGTTGGCCGCACAAAGGGTAATCACCTGCTCCGCCATGCTCAAAGGACGGCCCAGAGGCTGCTTTAACAGCTCCATGAGCACACGTCCGTGCTGCAGCTGCTCCTTGGTGGCGCTGTCCAGATCGGAGGCAAACTGGGTAAACACCTCCATCTCCCGAAACTGTGCCAGATCGATACGGATGCTTCCCGCCGCCTTTTTCATGGCTTTTGTCTGAGCCGCACCTCCCACTCGGGAAACGGACAGTCCCACGTTAACTGCCGGTCTCATGCCCGAAAAGAACAAATCGCTCTCCAGAAAGATCTGACCATCTGTAATAGAGATGACATTGGTGGGGATGTAAGCAGACACATCTCCCGCCTGAGTCTCTATAATGGGCAGCGCCGTGATAGAGCCGCCTCCTTTCTCGTCGCTCAGTCTGGCAGAACGCTCTAACAGTCTCGAATGCAGATAAAACACATCCCCGGGATATGCCTCACGCCCCGGAGATCGCTCCAATAAAAGAGACAATGCCCGGTAAGCTACCGCATGCTTGGACAGATCATCATAAATAATCAGCACATCCTTCCCCTGGTACATAAAATACTCTGCAAGGGCAGTTCCGGAATAAGGGGCAATGTACTGCAGGGGCGCAGGGTCACTGGCCGTAGCAGACACAATAATGGTATACTCCATTGCATCATGCTTCTTCAGCGTTCCCACCAGCTTTGCGATGGTAGACGCCTTCTGTCCAATGGCCACATAAATACAAATCACATCCTTGCCCTTTTGGTTGAGAATGGTGTCCAGGGCAATGGAGGTCTTTCCCGTCTGGCGGTCTCCGATAATCAGCTCACGCTGTCCCCGTCCAATAGGGAACATGGAATCAATCGCCAAAATACCGGTTTCCATGGGAACACCTACGGATTTACGATCCACAATGGAGGGAGCCGCTTCCTCGATGGGACGGTACTCCTCTTCCTTTATAGGACCTGCGCCGTCCACCGGAGCGCCCAGCGCGTCAATAATTCTGCCTTTGAAGGCTTCTCCCACAGGGATGCCCGCTCTTTTGCCCGTGCGGACCACCCGGGTGCCTTCCCTGATCTGGGTGTCATGTCCGAAAAGAATACAGCCGATCTCATCCCTCCGGATATCCTGTACCATACCCTTTACGCCGCAGTCAAAGATTACAATCTCGCCGTACATGGCATGGTCGATGCCATTTACATTGGCAATGCCATCGCCTACCCAGCTGACGCATCCAATCTCCTTATCCTTGGCCTCCAGCTCAAAATCCTCTATTTCGCTGCGCAGAATGGAAATAATCCCCCGCTGGCTCACATCACCTCTTTGAGAAATCTGCTCCAGTTTTTCCTCAAACTGCTTCATCCGGCCGTTTACGCTCCAGTCATAAACCTCGTTTCCGGCCTGAATGACAAAGCCTCCGCCCAAAGAGGGTTCCTCCCTGGTCTCAAAAATCAAGTCTTCTCTTTGATATTTTCTAATCAGAAAATCCCGGATATTTTTAAGCTGCTCCTCGTCCGGGGGCGTCACATAGGACAGAATAACCCTGAATTCTCCCTTTTTTTCCGGGGAAAGGTCTTTATACGCGCTTAAAATGTCCTCCCAGAGGTAAATATGGCTGTTATCGCAAAGAATCTTCAAAAAATCCCGAATCTGCACCGGGAATATCTTATCTATCACGTTATGCTTTGCATGGAGGGCCACAGAAGGATCCTCAAACTCCATCTTTACCTGCGGCACAGCCTTAAAAATGTCATCCGCCTGGCCCACAATATCGCTTGCTATATTCAGTTCGCGCAATGTCCTCGCGTAATCTAAAGCTGTACTAATCACACCGTTCACCTGTCTTTGCTATAAATTGATTATAAAGCTCTCTATCCGCTTCCGCACCCTGTCTGGAAGCCATAAGCTTGGCAGTGGCCGCCACCACCAGGTCCGCAATCTGCTCCTGGGCCTGCTGGATACGCTTTTCCTGTTCCCTGTCCGCACTTTTTTGGGCATCCGCCACCAGCTTGTCCGCAGTGCTTTTAGCCTCTGAAAGAATTCTCTCGTACTCTTCTCCCGCGCGGTCTCTGGCCTGATTCAAAATATCCAGTCTTTCCTTCTCTGCGCCGTCCAGAGATTCCTGGTACTGCTCTTTAAGCTTCTGTGCATCTTCCTGGGCCGTCCTTGCATCCGCAAACTGTTTGTCGATCTCGGCCTGCCTTGCAGCCAGCACCTTTCTCACCGGACCAAACAAAAATTTGCGCGCAATTACATAGAGAATGAGAAGATTAATAATGGTCCACAAAATATTGCTGTCTAGTCTTAACATACCTTGTCTTCCTTTCCTGTCCTGCCCATCCCTTTTTGGTTATCCCAAGAACAGGATCACAAGAATACCGATAACGAAACCGTAAATTGCCGTTGCCTCTGCCAGCGCGCCGCCAAGAAGCAAAAGCTTTGTGATTTTTGATTCTGCCTCCGGCTGCCTTGCCACTGCCTCCGCTGCCTTTGCCGTGGCAACACCGATGCCGATGCCTGCTCCGATACATGCCAATGCTGCGATGCCTGCTCCAATTGCTACCATAATATTTTCCTCCATTTCGCCGTCCAAAGGGACGGTCTGTTTTCTATAAATTTTTTTGTTGATTTTGTCACTCTATTGCTTCCTTGATAAACAGGGAAGTTAAGAATACAAACACATACGCCTGAATCAGCCCGTCGAAAATGTCAAAATAAAAGCTGAAGGGCACAGGCAAAACAACGGGGACCAGAAGCTTTATCAGCTCCATGATCACAAACGCGCCCACCACGTTGCCAAAAAGACGCATACAAAGAGACAAGGGCCTGATAAACAACTCCAGAATATTGATCGGAGTTACGATGGCTATGGGCTCCGTAAAGCTTTTCAGCCATCCCTTCACACCCTTCCTTCGAATTCCGGCACACTGAATGAGAACGATACTCATAAGCGCCAGCGCAGCCGTCACGTTCATATCCTTTGTAGGCGGCTTTACTCCGAAAAGTCCGATCACATTGGATATTCCGATAAACACCAAAACCGTCGCCAGATACGGAACATACGCTTTGCCTTCTTCCCCCACCATGCCCGTCACAAATCCGTCCAGCTTCGTGACAATCGTTTCCACTGCCAGCTGTCTTTTGGTGATATTGTGCACCCGCAGGTTTCTGGTGAGAAAAAACGATGCCAGCAGAATGACTGCCATGATGACCCAGGTGATGACCACAGATTCCGCAATGTCCAGGCTTACGCCTCCAATCAGAGGGACTCCCTGGGGAATCTGTATGGAAAAGGCCGTTTCACAATTCAGCTCCTCCAGCAGCTTCGCTGCCAATTCTTCCATAGCTCCACTCCCTTTCTGTTGTCCTCTTTACAGCTTTTAACATTTTACACTGTTTTTTTTAAAAAGGTAAGATAAAAATTGCCGATTTTTTGGTACATTCCGGCAGCCCTCTAGCATATATTAACTAAGAATTCTTCTCGCAGGGGATACTGGAAATGAAAATTGCAATTATAGGACGCAAAAACGATACCGCAAATTACGTCAGATACATAAAGGGCTTTTCCGCCCTTCCCATCTCCACCTTGAGCCTGGGGGAGCTGTCCTTTTGCGACGCATTGCTCCTGCCCGGGGGCGGAGATATCACGCCGGCGTTCTTTGGAGAAAACAATCAGGGTTCCCAAAATATTGACACCGAGCTGGACATCATTCAATTTCAGGCCCTGGATTACGCTTTGCGCCGCAAAATTCCCGTCCTTGGCATCTGTAAGGGAATGCAGGTCATCAACGTTGCCTTTGGAGGCACCGTCACGCAAGATCTGCCCACAGCCGCTCTCCACAGATATGCCGGACAGGATCAATATCATAAAACCGTCATTTCAGAGGGTTCCTGTCTCCACAGCCTGTATGGCAGGGAGGCCTTTGTAAACAGCGCCCACCACCAGGGGCTGGGACGGCTGGGCGCGGGCTTAAACGCCATCCAATGGTGTCCGTCGGACGGCTGCGTGGAGGCAATCGTCCACGACGCCCTCCCTGTTTTGGGACTGCAGTGGCACCCCGAGCGTCTGGATGCAGGCCGCACTACTTTGTCCGGGACACCGATTCTGGATCTTTTGTCCTCCTGGGTTTGTGCTTTTCATGCCCTTTCCCCTGAGCACTGTGGGTTGTAAGCTGCTCCCTCACATGGGAGCCTGCAATCTCGAACAGAGACTTTACAATTTCCCGCAGCATTTTGGCAGTCTCATGGTCCACCTCCTTAAGCGCCCCGATCACTCCGTTCATGCTTTTTCTCCAATGGCTGGTAAATGCAATAAGATCCTCCGCCTCAGACGCGGAGACCACCTGGTAGAGCGTGTCCACAAAGGTACGCAGCTTTTCTTCATCCAGAGACAGAATCCATTCGTTCAGGGTATCGTTCATCCGTCTTCTTCTCTCGTAAATATCATCCACCTTCACAAATTCTCCCTGGTCCACCAGCCAGCTGTAGGGATCGTGCTGGGCCAGCCCGAAGCTTCTGCTCTCCACCACCTGATAGTGGATATCCCGTTCAAACAGCATGCCCACCATGGAGGAATGGGGAAGAATCTTTACCACTCTGTCCGCTATCTTCTCGTAGGCTCCCTGAGCAAGCACCTCTGGCCGAAATCCCGGCCCGTCCATGCTGTACACCTTTAAAATACGGTTCTGCACCTGTGGAAGACATTTCATGGCGCTGTATACCGCCAGGTTTCCTCCTTTGGAATGTCCTCCCACGTAAAAGGGACGGTGAATACGTCCCATGACCATATTCAAATATTTCACACTGTAGGCCTGTGCCGGAACAGGAGACAGAAAGGCCATGTTGAAATCCTCCTTCCAGCCCACAATGGTTTCATCCGTTCCCCGGAAGGCAATATAGATGGTACCGTCCTCCAGCAGAAAGGTAACGGCGCAAAACTGGGTTTCCCACTCCTTTCGCACCAGATTGATATAACAATTCAGCTTAAGACTGCCAAAGCGCCTTCCCGCCAGGGCAGCCTCCACCATGGCCCTGTTGTTCTTTTCAAAACGCACATCGGCAAAGAGCCTGTCAAAATCAGGGTACTCCCGCAGATCATGGAATGTGACAGCTCCTTTGTTTTCTCTCACATCGGGAACCATTCCGTCAAATTTTAAATAGGACAACTGACACAAAACCAGGCTGTCCACGTCATTCATGGGACGTGTGCAAAAAGAACAGTCCCCATATTCTTTCAGATAATCAATAATCGTTCCCGCCATGGCATGCACCACTCCGTTTTTCATCCGAATTTCAGAATTCATCATATCATATTCCCCGCCTAAAAGAAATTAAATTCCTGTAAATATTGTTTTTTATCAGAAAATATGTTATTTTTTATCTGTATTTAAAGAAAGAAACGGAGGCGCACTATGTCAAATATACAGTTGGTTGCAGATTCCACCTGCGATCTTTCTCCTGAACTGAAAGCTGCTTTTCACATTGTCACCATCCCCCTCTGCATTATTCTGGAGGATGAGAGCTACTATGACGGGGAACAAATCACTCCCGATCAAATCTACCAGTGGTCTGATGCCAACAGACAGACCCCCAAAACCGCTGCAGCTTCCTATGAGCGGGCGTATGAAACCTTAAAGCCATTTATGGAAGCGGACAAGGATATTATTTTTGTGGGCATCTCCGAGCAGATGAGCACCACCTGCAACGTAATCCGGCTGATTGGCGAGGATCAGCATTACCATAAGCTTCATGTGATCGATTCTCAAAATCTGTCCACGGGCATCGGCCTGCAGCTGCTCTACGCCGCTGAGCTGATCAAAGAGGGAAAAACGGCAGAAGAAATCGTGGAACGCATTGAGCAGCGCCGGGGCAAGGTCCGCGCCAGCTTCGTGGTGGAAACCCTGACTTACCTGGCCAGAGGCGGCCGGTGCAAGGCTGTGACCGCTCTTCTTGCAAACACATTGAAATTAAAGCCTCAAATTATTGTGGAACACGGCGCCATGAGTGTGGCAAAAAAATTCCGGGGAAAACAGTCCTCCGTGATTATGAAATATGTGAGAGAGCTTCAGGACGATCTGCTGGCAGCAGACCCCTCCTGCGTGTTTATCACCCATTCCGGCTGTGAGGACAGCATAATAGAAGAGGTCCGCTCCTATCTGGACAGCCTGAACTATTTTGCCAATATTTATGTGACCCGTGCAGGCTGCGTCATTTCCAGCCACTGCGGGCCGGCCACCCTTGGCGTATTGTTCTATGCGCAATAAAAAAAAACTGCCGCATTCCTTCTGCGGCAGCTTTTTATTGCTGTGCGCCTGACGGCGCATGCTTTTTACTTTTTATACCTTTCATTATCTGTCCTCAATATCTACATATTTGCGCTCATCCATAACGCTGTTGTAAGCGGGACGGATAATCTTATCCATATTAATCAGCTCTTCAATCCTGTGTGCACTCCAGCCCACAATTCTTGCGATGGCAAAGATGGGGGTATAAAGCTCCAGAGGAATCTCCAGCATACTATACACGAAACCGCTGTAGAAGTCCACATTAGCGCTGACTCCTTTATAAATGCGGGCTTTCTCCGAAATTACCTTGGGGGCGAGCCGCTCAATCATAGAGTAAAGGGCAAAATCCTTTTCCCTTCCCTTAGCGGATGCCAGCTGCTGCACAAAGCCCTTGAACACCTGGGCTCTGGGATCCGACAGCGAATATACCGCATGGCCCATCCCGTAAATCAGTCCCTTCTTGTCAAACACTTCCTTGTTCAGAATCCGTCTCAGGTAATTTTCAACAGCTTCCTCATCCTTCCAGTCAGACACATTTGCCTCAATATCCCGCATCATCTCTACGACCTTGATGTTAGCGCCGCCGTGCTTTGGCCCTTTCAGGGAGGACAAGGCAGCAGCCACCACAGAATAGGTATCAGAGCCCGATGAAGTCACCACACGGGTGGTAAAAGTGGAATTGTTTCCGCCGCCGTGTTCCATATGCAGCACCAGGGCAATGTCGAGGACTCTGGCCTCAAGCTCAGTATATCGTTTGTCAGGACGCAGCATCATCAGAATATTTTCCGCTGTGGAAAGCTTTTTCTGGGGTCTGTGTATGTACATACTCTCATCGTTGGTATAATGATTGTAGGCGTGATATCCGTAAACCGCCAGCATTGGAAATACGCTGATCAGCATAATGCACTGGCGCAGCACGTTTTCAATAGAGGTGTCATTACAGTTTTTGTCATAAGAAGCAAGGGTCAGCACACTTCTTGTGAGGGAATTCATAATATCGCTGCTGGATGCCTTCATAATTACATCTCTGGTAAAATTTGTGGGCAGCGTGCGGTTTGCAGCCAGAATATGATGGAACTGTTCCAGCTCCTGCTTTTTGGGAAGCTCCCCAAACAGCAGAAGGTACGCAATTTCCTCAAAGCCATAGCGCTTTGACCGAAAGCCGTTTACCAGCTCAATGCAGTCGTAGCCCCGGTACCAGAGCCTTCCCTCACAGGGAACCTTCTGCCCATCCACCTTCTTAAAGGAATCAATCCGGGCAATATTAGTAAGCCCCGCCAAAACCCCGTTTCCGTTTTTATCCCGAAGTCCTCTCTGCACCCCATATTCATCAAATAAACGGGGATCAATTTTATCCGCTTCCCTGCACAGCTGCGCATATTCCGCATAATAGATTTCATTTTTCTTCATATTACAATACCCTCTCTTTCTTATGACGATCTGTTTGTCTCCGAATGAGCCAGCTCTTGCGCCATATTTTCATTCATCTGCCTCAGAACACGGAAAACAGCTTCCCTATCCGCTTCCCCGACACCCTTAAGCAAACATTGTCCAAGCTCCCTTCGAATCTTAACTGCCTCCTTTATGACCGTATGGGCTTCACTGGTAAGCTCAATGTGCACGCATCTCCTGTCCTCCTTATCCTCTGTCAGCTCCACCAGCCCTTTTTTGCGCAGATGTTCCACCGACTTAGATACATTCGCCTTAGACATTCCCATGTCCACGATATCTTTAGAAAGATTTTTAGGACCGGAATGTGCCACATAGTACAGGATATCAATATCCGCCACACGCAGGTCATACTCCCTGACAATTGGCTGACAGCGCCTTTCATAAAGCTTTTTATATTTGTATACCACTGTAAGCATATCAAATAAAGTGTTCATACCAGCCTTCCCAAGCCATGTTAGTTTATTTTGAAACTGTTTCTTTATAAACTATAATAAACCTTCAAGGAATTCTTGTCAACAGAAATGACAGGATTTATCCTGACTGCACAGCAGCCGGTCAAATTCTTCCACAGGCACAGGCTTGTAAAACAGAAAGCCCTGTGCAAGGTCACAGCCGCATTTTAACAGAAATTCCCGCTGTTCTTTCGTTTCCACGCCTTCCACAATCACTCTGGTATTCAGATCTTTTAACATATCAATGGTATGACGGACGATAATTCTGCACTTGGGATTGTCCATGTCCGTAATAAATCCTCTGTCGATTTTGATCTCATCCATGGGCTGATTTTTGAGCATATTCATGGTAGAATAGCCTGTCCCGAAATCATCCATGGAAATCACAAAGCCCTTGGATTTCAAAAACTTCATCCGCACATACATTCCCTCTTCATCCTCAAGGAAAGCACCTTCTGTCAGCTCCAGAGGCACATATCCCACCGGCACCTGATACTTTTCCTTCAGTCCCAGCAGAGTATCGCACAGCCCCGTATCATAAGCATGAACCCGGGATACATTGACAGATATGGGGACAAGATGCCGCTTTTTTTGCTGCAGGCTTCCCAGATAAGAAAAAACACGCTCCCATATGTAGGCATCTACATTGATGATAAACCCATTTTTTTCTAAAACAGGAATAAACTCTCCCGGACTGATCATCCCCTTTTGGGGATGATTCCATCTCACCAGCGCTTCTCCGCCCACAATGCGTCCCGAGTGCATATCCACCTTAGGCTGTATGTACAATTCCAGCTCTCCCTCCTGCAGGGCAGAAACAATATCGTTTTCAACCTGGCGTTCACGAAGCTGGTGCCTTCTCATCTCGTCATCAAAAAAGGCATAGCTGGCAAAAACCTTCCCCTTAATGCTGTTCATGGCAATGACTGCGCAGTCCTTCAAATAGCTGATGGAGGGCTCCCGTTCAGCAGAGATACTGATGCCAAAGGAGGGGAGAACCTTATACACAAAGGGAAATTCATCAATTTTTTTCTTTATGGAGAGCACAATATCAACCAGCTCCTGCTTCTCTCCATAAGCCGTGCACATACAAAAGACATCCGCCCTCACATGACACGCATAGGTATAAGGCCTTTCTTTCTCATAGGCTCCAAAGCAATCCGCGATAAACTTTAACAGCCTGTCCCCTTCAGACCTGCCGCAGAATTCATTTACAGCCTTGAACTGGGTGATATCCATCAAAATCACCCCGTACTGCAAATCAGGATTCTCCCGGATCATTTCCCCGCATAAGTAGAAGAAAGCTTTTAGATTATACAAATTCGTCAATGTGATCCGATTGCTTTCCACATTCTGCTGCGCCATCTTCCTGAGCGAATAAAGATAAAGCTCCATCTTGCCTGCATCCGTGGTTTGGGGAGAAACATTTATTACTTCGTCTTTTGCCTTCTGGTACCCCATACGTTTACCCTCACTGATTTCCGTATTGTTTTTTCATTATACACTATACTTTATTTTTTTTCCACTATTCCCTCCATGCAACCCCATAGCATTTATCTGCATATACCGTGTGATATCCCTGTTCCAGAAAAAACGACTCCATACTATAAGGGTACACAAAAACAGTCCACTCCGTCTCCGCCCCCGGATATATGTCAAAATGATATCTGCCGATGGAACAAACATTGCCAAAGGCCTGCCCTTCCTCCTCATAGACCACAGTACTCTGGTATTCTTCAGGAGGAATCTGCTCGTACAGCATCACATTAGCATAATTCAGCCCCAAAACAGCAACAGGCCCATCCGTCAGCTCGTCTGCAAGACCAAGGGCCTCCTCATACTGATACCAGTTCATATGGGAAAGCCCGGGCTGTCCATAGGCTTCATAATTCACGGGAAAAGTCAGCTGTGTATACACAAAATATCCAAAACAGCAAGCATATGTGCCGCAAGCCATCCATGCCATTCCTTTCTCGTGCTTTAAAAATTTCCCCAGACACCAAATACCGATTCCCGTATACATAATAATGGGAATATGAATATAGTTAACCTTATGAAAATACACCTGATCAAGCATACTCCCCAAGGCCACCGCCACACCAAACCATAGTGCAAGAATAAAATGCAGCGCAAACTTCATCCGGCTGATAATCCCTTTGATAAAAACCCTGATGTGATACAAGATGCCAAGAAGAATGAACGGAGTACTGATATAATAATAAGAACCCACTGTCTCATTGCTGATCCACCATCTGTCGTCATGCTGACGAAGCAGCATTCTCATCAAATCCAAAAATCGTTTTTTAATCTGCCAGCCATGCAGCCCGATTTCTCCCGTTCTTAACTGAGGAAGTTTTGGTATGGAAAAAAAGCTGTTTCGGATTTCCTCTATCCAGTCGAAATTGACGGCAAGAAACACAAGAAGAGGACAAGCCATCAAAAATAACAGCCCTAAAGGAAGCCAAAAATTACGGTCAAATTTCAGTTTATCCCAAAAGAAAAGAAAGGACAGAAAAAGCAACGCAGGCACCAATATCCAGGTCAAAGCATAGCTGTACAGAGTTAGTCCGAAAAAAAACGCCGCTCCCCACATACTTTTGGATTTTCCATTCAGATACCTGCACAGAAAATAAACCGCCGTTAAAAGCATGGGAACGGCTAAATTACAGTCAAGCCCGACACGCGATTGCTGAATATGCCATGGATTGACTGCAAGAAGACCTGCAAAAAAAACACTCATCCATCTGGAACGAAAAAGCTCCTGCCCCAGCCCATACATCACCAGAATAGAAAGGGAGCCCCAAATTGCCTGCGGAAGTCGGATCGTCCAAGTATGAACCCCAAATAACGCAAAAAAAGGCATGGTGAAATAGGAATAAAGTACACTCATGCCGCTTCCCCATACCGTATAATACACCGGTCTGGTATAACCATAGGAGTCTATGCCATATTTCATAACAGCCCATGAATTGTAAGCTGAATAAGCCTCGTCCTGATGAAGTCCCATAGGAATTTCATCTAACCAAAGCAGACGCGCCAGACTTCCCACAAAAAAAAGAATGAGCAACATAAGCATAGGCGCATCCAAATTTTCTTTTATATATTTTTTCATCACTTGCTCAAGGCATGTCCTTTTTCATTCTTAACTGCATTTATTATAACAAATCTCCACAAATTAACAACCCATTTTTAAAATGTTGTCCAATAAAACCATCGTCTGATAATCCTTGCAAAATAAGTCTCTCAAAACAAAAATTTGCTCTATAAAATAAGTTTTAACTAAGCTTTTTTGAACACACATACATGCAGATATTCACTCTCCCACATTTGATCCCCCACAATGTTCTCTCCTTCTCGCAATTCTATAATGTCAAATTTTTCTCCCCAAAATTCTTTCAGTCTTTCTTTAGTAAATGCCGCTCCCGTTTGTTTACTTCTGTAAAACTCATAATCATCCACCTCGTCTGCGCCATCTTTTCCTGCCGCAAAGCACAACAAAATAAAATAGCCATTTTCTGTTAATATGTTTGATACAATATCCCTATATTGCAAACGTCTGTGTGGTGTCAAATGATGAAAAATGCCACTGTCTATAACCAAATCAAACCTCTTATCCATCAAATCCAATTTAAAAATATTTTCCGCCTTAAAGACTACTTTTTCTGCTTTGCTTTCGCCTGCGTTCCTTTTTGCATTTTCTATTGCAATTTCTGACAAATCATATGCCTCTGTATTAACATCGTTTTTAGCAAGATAAATTGCGTTTCGCCCCTCTCCACAACCAAATTCACAAGCATTTTTAATACTATGCTCTTTTATGAAATCAACAACGCATTTATCCGGCAGTTTATTATATTTCAAAAATGGGGCCGACTTATCCCGCTTAATATAAAAGGTATTCCAATCCACTCCCTCTGTATATCTGTCAAGCATATTAAACAGGTCATCTATTGTATTAATAAAATTCATACATATACCTCCAGCAATCCCGATTGTGAAATCATATACCAAATATAACACATTATGAACGGACTGTGTGAACTGAGTGGAAAACTATTTTTTATAATTATAGAAAAGGACAAACAAAAATGAGATTGTCACAAAGCAGAGGGAAGGGGCGATTTTATCTCGCCCCCTTCCCTCTGCTTCTGTAAGCCTGTTCGGCCTTCTGGCTATTCGCTTTTTCTTTATACCTCTAAAAGATGGAAAAATCTCACAGAAGATATACCGGCAGCTCGTCTGTTATGCCGTAAATCTTCTGTTCCGCTCCCTTTCCTTCTCCGGCATTCTTCTTTCCCTCCGCGGCCCGGGCGGTTCTTGTCCCTTCCTTTTTCAGCGCTGTCTTCTTTGTCTGCACAGTTTTCTGCACTTCGGTCTCCTGCGCTGCCGCTTCTGCCTTCTTTGTCTGTACTGCCTCCTTGGCTGCAGTCTCCTGTGCGGCTCCCGCCGCCTTTGCCGCTCTCTTAATGCTGCCTGATCCTACGGGCATAATTATCTACCTCCTTCGCCAATTCCATATACTCCAATGCGCTCCTTGCGCTTTTTTTATAAGCATACACCGGCCTGCTGTTGTCCTGAGCCCACTCTATCTCACTGTCCACCCGGATCACCGTAGAAAATACGGAAACCTCCTCAAAGGCCTTCAGGGCCTCTAAGGTCTGCCTGCCATAATTTTTTCTGGCGTCCAGCTTTGTGATCACCACACCCAGCAATGCAAGCTTGGGCGCGATCTTTTTCACATCCTCCAAAAATTCAAACATGTTGGCTACGCCGAACAGTCCCCAGGGGCTGGCCTCCACAGGCAGGATGACACCGTCCGAGGCACAGAGAATGTTTATCACCCAGCCGCCTAAGGTGGGCGGCGCATCTATGAGAATATAGTCGTATTCACAGCTTTCCCTTATCCCGGCAAGACAATTCTTTAAAATCATCTCTCTCTGCCATTTTGTAAACAGCTCGTATTCTATGCCGCTCATCAGAGTGCTGGAAGGAATCAGGTCCAGATTTTCATAGGGGGTGGTTATCCTGTAATCGGAAAGGTCCTCCTGCTTTTTCACCCCATAATATAAATTTTTTTCTCCCGATGCAAGCTTTAGTACCTCCTCCTCGGAAAAAAAGGACAAGGAGAGGTTCATCTGCATATCGCCGTCTATCAGCAATACCTTTTTTCCCAGTAGAGAAAGAGAATATCCCACGTTGGCGCAGGTGGTAGTCTTTCCGCTGCCTCCCTTATTATTGGCAAATGCCAGAATCCTGGTCTTCTTCCCCATAAATGCACGCAATTCCTTTCTCTGCAAAATAGGCCATCCACTCTGCAGACGGCTTTTTGTCCGTCACCACCATATCAATGCTTGTCAGCTCACAAATATGAGAGAACGCTACATTATTGAATTTTGTATGGTCCACCGCCAGAATCCGCTGCTTTGCAGATTTCAGCATCGCCTGCTTTACCTGGGAAAACATTTCATTGGCGTCCGTGATTCCCTTTTCCAGGTCAAGCCCCTTACAGGAGAGAATCACCTTATCTGCGTTAAAGCAGGAAATGCCCTCCACCGCTCTTGGGCCCACCAATGCAAGATAATTTTCCCGAAGCGTTCCTCCGGTTGAAATCACATCCCAGCCGCTCACATCGGAGAGTTCCACAAGCACCTCGATGGAATTGGTGATTACCGTAAGACGTTTTCTGTTCTTCAAAGCCTTCACAATGGCCACTGCCGTAGTGCTGGGGTCCAAAATAATATGCTCGCCGTCCGCCACCAGCTCCTCCACCAGCCTCGCAATCAGCTGCTTGCCCCGCATGTTTCGTTTCTTACGAATATTAAAGGGCATATCAATCCCGCTGTTTTCATTCAATATGGCGCCGCCGTAGCTCTTTGTGGCCAGCCCTTCCTTATCCAGCTTATCCAAATCCCGCCTGATAGTCTCCTCCGATACGCCAAACAATGCGCTCAGTTCACTGACGACCACCTTTTTCTCTTCCTGGAGCTTTTCCAAAATCAGATTTCTTCTCTCAACCGCAAGCATCCCAAAGCCCTCCTACAAAATCGATTTGCATATCTGGGGATCCGGATGGGCGATCACAGAGGAATCCAGATACATTCCACTCTGAGCCACAGACGCTCTCGCCTTTTCAATGGCCGCCGTCACCGCAGAAACCTCTCCGCACAAAAACAAATAAGACTTTCCGCACATTCCCTTTGCAATGCGCAGTTCAATCAGCTCCACCTGTGCGGTTTTGGCCGCTGCATCTGCCGCCACAATAATGGCCGCCGCATCGTAGGTCTCCAGGATGCCCAGAGAGCTGATCTCTTCAATCTGCGTCGTCCCATAGATGGCAGGAAAAATGCCGTCGTGGGGGTTGCCCAGCACGAAGCTGTCTATCAGCTGCTCCTGATACTGCGTTTTTGCAGCTGCCACTGCAGCCTCCACAGCGCTTAAATTGCCCGTGATAATAGCAATGTATTTGCCGGGGCACACCGTCTGCGCCTCCACCAGCTCCACGGCGGCCGCCTTCACCATGGTATCCGCAGCCGTTACGCCTGTGGAAACTGTCTTAAATTCAACCATCCCAATGGCTCTGCTCATAGAATACCTCTCCCTTTCTGTTTCATTCTCTTTTTATCCGGCCGCTATCACCACAAAGTCCTTCTCCACTCTTTGGACCACCCCGTCAATGGAGGCGTGGATTGCCACGCTCAGGCCCTTCCCCGGCTTTGCGATCACATCTTTTTTGTGCACCACATCTCCCACGCTCACCACAGGCACTGCCGGAGCGCCAATGTGCTGGCTCAACAAAATTCTTACCTTTTTCACCGGGGAATGTTCCTCTGCATAGGCATCCTCCACAAGAGGTGCCTCCCCATCATACTGGGAAAGCCCCAGTCTGGCCGCAAGCCGCGCCTCCGGCACCTTCCGGTATTCTCTGCTTTCCGCCACCGGCGCAGGCTTTACCCCCTCCGGCGCTTTTACACCCGCCTTGCGAAGCCCCGCCTTATATTCCGCAATGAGAGTTCTGGGGGACAGGGACTGGGGACAGGAATACATTTCACAAAGCCCGCAGGAGCTGCAAAACATAGTGTCCAGGAACACATTTAATTCCTGAAAATCCTGATTGGCAGCGCTTCTCATAAACTTATGAGGTTCAATGGGATGTCCCAGGGCGTGTCTTGGGCATAAATCCGTACAGGTCTGGCACTGACAGCAGGCAGATGCCGCCCGCTTTAAATCAATGGCCGTATTATGCTGCTTTTTCTGTATCAAAGTATGGGTCTGATCCAGCACAATAATGGCATTTGTGGTTTTGGTCACCACATCCTCCGAAAGACAGAGATTTCCCATCATGGGGCCTCCTGCCAAAAAGGCCGGATTCTTCACCAATATCTTTCCTGCGTACGCAACAGTTTTTGCAATGGTGGTTCCCAAAGGCACCCGCACCGTCACAGGGTGCTCCACCTCTCCCACAACCGTCACCAGCTTATCCGCCACAGGAGCATTTTCCGCAAGGGCACGGTACACATTGTAAACCGTTTCCACATTAAACACAGCCACTCCCTCCTCAATGGGAAGTCCTCCCGGCCGGATCACTCGTCCGGTGGCCTCGTAGATCAAAACCACTTCATCCCCCATGGGGTATGCTCCGGCAAGCAGCTGTATCCGCATATTGGGATAAGCGTCTATATATCTATATAAAGCTTCCAAAGTCGCCTTGTATTCTTCCTTAATGCCGATGACTGCCTCTTTTGCACCCACCGTCTCCGCAATCTGCGCAAATGCCCAGAGAATTTCCTCCGCCTTCTGCTCCAAAAGCTGTCTGTGCAGCTTTAAAAGAGGCTCACATTCCGCGCAATTCATAATAATAATCTCCGCCCGTTCATCCAGCTTTGCATAGGTGGGAAAGCCGGCGCCTCCGGCGCCGACTATCCCGTTTTCCTGCAAAACCTGTTTTAATTCCTGAATTTCCATAATTTATTCCTCGTCCACAATTCCTACCACAGCCGCATCCACAGGCGCTTGTTCCATGCCTACTCTGGCCGCGCTTCCCGTGGCCACCAGAACCATTTCTCCAATGCCCGCTCCGATATTGTCGATTGCCACAAACCTTCCGGGAGCCGCCATGTTTTCTATTGGCTCGATCACCATAAACTTATTTCCAATCAGGTTTTCACTCTTCCGGGTGGAAACGATACTTCCTACTACTCTTCCGATGATCATAGTCTGTCTCTCCTGTCCCAGGGTCACAAAATCGTAACCAGATCGCCTGTCTTTATTTTGCAGGCATTGGCTTCATCCGTATCGATGTGCATTTCCAGGGTAAAGCTTTCATCCACCCGGATCTTCACATGATTAAATACGGTGCCTCTTTCGTTTTCCGCCTTTACGGAAACCATATCGCCGTCCTTATGGCCGCAGGCCGCCGCGTCTGCCGGCGACATGTGAATGTGGCGCATAGCGATGATACAGCCCTCTTTTAAGTAGATAACGCCCTTAGGCCCTACCACTGCAATGGGAGCGCTTCCTGCTATGTCTCCGGATTCCCGGACCGGAACCGCAACCCCCAGCTTTATGGCGTCCGTTGCGGATATCTCCAGCTGGGAGGCCTTGCGCACCGGCCCTAAAACCCTGACGTTTTCAATGGCCCGAAGCTTTAACCCCACCACGGTCACTGTCTCGTTTGCCGCAAACTGGCCGCCCATGAGCTCCTTCCTTTTGGTAAGCTCATAGCCTTCCCCAAACAGCGCCTCCACATGCTCCTTGGTCAGGTGGATATGCCTGGCGGAAACACCCACGGGCACCTGAAACCCGTTCTTTTTTTCTTCCATTCGGTTCAGTGTCTGAATCACCATTTTGGTAATCATTTCAACCGTCTGCTGTTCCACCGTCTCACCTCATTTTCTTTCTGCTCTTTTTCCTTACGCCTTTACCTTGGGCAGAATCATCTCAACATCAGTATGAGGGCGGGGAATTACATGGGTAGCCACCAGTTCTCCCAGTCTGCTTGCGCTGGCAGAGCCCGCCTCGACAGATGACTTCACAGCTCCTACATCGCCGCGCACCATTACGGTCACCAGACCGGAACCAATCTTCTCCGTTCCCACTAAGGTTACGTTTGCCGCCTTGCACATTGCGTCTGCAGCCTCAATCGCTGCCACCAGACCTCTTGTTTCAACCATTCCCAATGCTTCCTGTGCCATTTTAAAATCCTCCTGTTTTTTGAATTCTTTTATACTGTTTTATGATTTTGAGGAAGCCCCGTCGTTTTTGTGACTTAAGGCTCCTATACTTCCTGTATGGTCTGCTCATCCAGCCGGGGGGACTGCTGCCCCTTCCTGAACCTGCCTGCGCTTAATTCCACCAGCCTCAGAATTTCCCTGTGTGGATTTGCAATCACCCCGGACGCAGCCGGTTTTTTGATGGCGTTTTTAGACGCCGTTTCCACCGCTTCTGTCACTGCTGCCACATCACCCCGGACAATTACGGTGACGAGACGGCCTCCCAGCTTTCTCTCCCAAGTCGCCAGTTCCACGCCGGATGTTTTACACATAATATCCAGTGCATCTATTGCGGCCGCCACTCCTGATATTTCAATAAAGCCTAACGATGTCCCTTTCATGAACCAGCTCCTTTAGCATCCTTTTAAATATGGGGAAGAATCTTTTCCACGTCCGAATGAGGTCTGGGAATCACATGAGCAGCTACCAGCTCTCCCAGTCTGCTTGCCGCCGCAGAGCCGCTCTCCACGGAAGCCTTCACAGCTCCCACATCGCCGCGCACCATTACGGTTACCAGACCGGAGCCGATCTTTTCCGTTCCCACCAAGGTAACCTCCGCAGACTTTGTCATCGCATCCGCAGCCTCGATGGCAGCTGTCAGTCCTCTTGTTTCAACCATTCCTAATGCTTCCTGTGCCATAATGTTCTCCTTTCCTATTGGCAAAACTTGATCTTCTAATTTTTATCAAATGCGTTCAGCTTCAGCATCTTTTCCGTGTCAGAGGTGGGTCTTGGGATGATATGCTTCTGCACCACTCCCGTAAGGGAACGGGCCATCCTCTCCCCCGCCTCCATGGCGGCTTCCACGTCCGCCACCGTTCCTCTGAATTTGATCGTCACCAGTAAAGGCACCGGCAGCGAATCTGCATTTGCAGGTTTGTTTTTATCAAAGGTTTCCAGTCTCACGTCTGCGGCCTTACATCCGGCATCCGCCGCCATAAATGCGCAGGTCAGCCCGTACACCTCCAAAATTCCTACCGCCTCTTCCATAATGCCGTCTCCAAATTATTGATTGATAATCGCGATCTTGAGTCCCGTCATGGCCAGATTGGTCCGATGGGCTTCATTAATCTGTTCCAGAGGGAAGGTATCCGTGATCAGCTCATCCATGGGCAGGCCGATCTTCTTTGCACTCTTTAAAAATTCAAAGGTGGTAGCGTAGTCCCTCAGAGTATATACCCAAGAACCCACCATGGTAAGCTCCTTGGAGCAGATATCAAAGTGGGGATTGATGGTCGCGTCCCCGCCGTTGATGAAAAAGCCAAGCTCACAAAGTCCGCCGCCGTTTCGCACAAACTTATAAATATTGGAATGTCCTGCCGGAGAGCCTGTGCACTGGAAAGCGAAATCAGCCAAGTGTCCGCCCAATTTGCTCTTTACGCCCTCCGCCAAAGCTTCAATTCCCTTGTAATCCTTGAAATTCAAGGTTTCGGCAGCTCCCAGTCTTCTTGCAAAATCCAGACGCTTCTGCTCTCCATCCACCGCAAGAATGTCATTGATTCCCATGGTTCTTAAAATGGCAATGCAGATCAGGCCGATAGGCCCGCAGCCCTGTACTGCAACTCTGCTGTTGAAGCGCAGGATTCCCGTGCTCTTTGCTCTCTCCACCGCGTGAATCAGCACTGCACAGGGCTCTATCAGGATTCTGGAATACAAATCCAGATCGCTTACGTTAAACACCGTGGAACCGCCCCGGATCAATATGTAATCGGAAAACCATCCGTTGAAATGCACCTCATCGTCTGGAAGCAGTCCGTATACGTCGGCGCCGCCCACATTCTGCTTGTTTAAATCAAACATGGTGATTTCAGGGTCATCCTTAAAGATCATGCAGGTAACCACCTTATCCCCAAGCTTTAAGTCCTTTCCGGCGCTGTCCTTCTTTACGTTTTTCCCCATCTTTACGATCTCGCCTGTGCCTTCATGACCCAGCACCACCGGAATCAGCCCGAAGGGGTCTTTCTTGAATTCGTGGGCATCCGTTCCGCAGATGCCGCAGCCCTCTACCTTTACCAGAATATCATCATCTCCCACCTCAGGTAAAGGGAATTCCTTGATTTCGTAATGCTCTAAATCTGTAAGCATTGCCACCCGGGCCGTCTTGGGGATTTCCGGGGTTTTCCCGGCACTGCCAGAGGGCGCCGCCGCGGCGCCATTCCCCGCCATATTGGCCAGCACCTGCTTTACAATCTCTTCTATGTTTGCCTTGTTTGCGTCCATAGCTGTCTGACACTCCTTTCTGTTATCGTATGCAAAGGCTGTCGGCCATAACGCACCTTCTGCTCTTGGTGAAGGTTTTTGTGCTGGTAAGCCCCTCGCCGGTACGGCTTGCAATGGTAAAGGTACAGTAGCCCTCTCCGCCAAAGCCCAGCGCCGCATAGGAGGGCGCGTTCTTCACCAAAATCGCCGTATCTATTTCCCTTGCATATTTTGTGATATTATCAATGTTCTTGGAATGAATATGAGCGGAATGCCGGTTGCCATGCTCCAGCCACACCGCCTTCTCAATGGCGTCGTCAATGTCCTTTGCCCGGACCATGCCTAAAATCGGCATCATCAGCTCCTCTGCAATCAAGGGATGCTCCTTCTCTCCTTCAAATACAATGCAGCGGATATTGTCCGGCACAGTTACGCCGATCATGCCAAGCAGGGTTTTTGCGTCCCGTCCCACGCACTTGCGGTTCAGTCCCTTTGGCGTAAGCACGGTTTTTACCAATCTGTCCTGCTCCTCTTTGGAGATGAGGTAGCATCCCTGCTCCTGTATCATATAATTCATCAGCTCATCGGCAATAGCATCCACCGCAACGATTTCCTTTTCCGCAATACAGGGCAGGTTGTTGTCAAAGGTGCATCCGTTTACAATATCCTGGGCCGCCTTGCGCACATCCGCCGTCTCGTCCACCACTGCGGGAGGATTTCCCGCTCCGGCGCCGATGCCCCGCTTTCCCGAAGAAAGCACCGCCGTTACCACTCCGGGACCGCCGGTTGCGGCAATCAGGGGAATATCCTTGTGCTTCATCATAATATTGCTGGTCTCAAGAGTGGGCTTCTCCACAGTGCAGGCCACGTTATCAGGGCCGCCCGCCTCTACGGAGGCCTCATTGATGAGATTTAACGCAAAGATAGAGGTTTTGATAGCCTGGGGATGAGGGTTAAACACCACCGTATTCCCCGCAGCGATCATACCGATGGAGTTACATAAAACGGTCTCGCTGGGATTGGTACAGGGTGTGATAGCTCCAATCACCCCAAAGGGCCCCATCTCGATCAAGGTAAGCCCTCTGTCTCCGGACCAGGCTGTGGTCTGCAGATCCTCCGTCCCCGGCGTTTTATCCGCCACAAGATGATGCTTCAAAATTTTATGTCCCACGTTGCCCATTCCCGTCTCATTGACGGCCATTCTGGCCAGCGTCTCCGCATTCTCATGGGTTTTCCTGCGGATATTACTGATTATTTTTTCTCTCTGGTCAAGAGACATTCTGCGGATTATGGCCTGTGCCTTCTTTGCAGCCTCTATGGCTTCGTTCATATCGGAAAACACCCCCCGGCTCTTTGCCGCCGGTTCCGATATCTTTAACTGCGCCACCACCTCCTGCACAATATCCTGTACCAGATTTTCATTTACAAGCACGCAATTACCTCCTCAAAAACGGTCTTGCCGTAGGCTGCCAGCTCCGTGTCCTGTCTTGCAGTCCCGCCGCTGACGCCCAAAGCGCCGATTATCTCCCCATTTTGCTCCAAAAGCTCTCCGCCGCCAAAGATAACAATTCTTCCCTGATTGGTAAACTGAATGCCATAGAGGGATTCCCCGGGGGTACTCAGCCTGCCCAGCTTCTCCGTGGACATTTGGAACGCTATGGAGGTATAGGTTTTATTTAAGGCCACATCAAAGCTCCCTATGTAAGCGCCATCCATACATTGCACTGCAACCGGATGCCCCGCCGCGTCGCTCACCGCCGTCACCACGCGCATATTCCACTGGACCGCCCGCTTCTGAACCTTTTCAATAAGCTTAAGCGCCAGCTCTAATGTCATCCTTGTGCAATGCGCCGTTTCCTCCCGGGCCGCTTTCTTCTGTGCCGGTGTTTCTTTTCCGTCTGCACTTCTCTGCCTTATGACCTCTCTGACAATTTGTTCCACTTGCCTGTCATCCATCATTTATTTTCCCAGCTGCTCTAATACCTTCTTTGTGATCTCCGCTACAAGCTCAGGAGAAGCAGCTTTGCCCGCCCCGCTTTCACCGGCGCAGCCGCCTGCACAGGTATGGCAGCTTGGTTTGCCCTCCTTTAAATTCTGACAAAGATTTGCGGGATGGCGGCCCTTCATGCCGAACTGCCTTCTGATCTCATACAAATCCTCCACTTGCTGGGGTGTAAACTCCTTGGGGCCTCCCAGCATTCTGGACTGATACAAAAGCTGTGCATAAAACTCCACGGATTCCATCTTCATATAAGCATTCAAAAGAGAATCCGAATAGGTAAGGGCGCCGTGATTCTCCAAAAGCACCGCATCAAAATACTGTACATACTCTGATACCGCATCCGGTATCTCCATTGTGGAGGGCCTTCCGTATTTCGCGATGGGAACGCATCCCAAAGCGATCACCGCCTCGGGCATAATGGGCTGTGTCAGAGGAATGCCTGCAATGGCAAAGCTGGTAGCGTACACAGGATGGGCATGTACCACCGCATTTACATCAGGTCTTTCCTGATACACCCTCATGTGCATTTTGATCTCGGAGGAGGGCTTGAAGCTGCCGTTTGCCTGGATCACATTGCCGTCTGCATCCACCTTGCAGATATACTCCGGGGTCATAAAGCCCTTGGATACCCCTGTGGGCGTGCACAAAAATTCATTGTCACTTAACTTTACTGAAATATTACCGTCGTTTGCGGCAACCATGTTCCTGTTATAAATCCTCTTTCCAATGTCGCAAATCTGTTTTTTGATTTCATACTCGTTTTGCATTTCAAATCCTCCTGAGCGTTTTTGTTGTTTCTTGCTTCATTATAGTGCCAAATACCACATAAGTCAACATAATTATTGGCGTTTTTGTTGTTTATTTTTGTTTTTTTGGCAAAGCTGCCATGAAATCCCCCTCACGTTTCTCCCAGATACCCCAGCAGCTCTTCCACCCCTTCTCCTGTGACGGAATCCACAAAAAATATTTTTTTACAGCCCGCATTTCTAAGCCAGCTCTCCGCCCGCCTCACATTGGCATTTTTGTCGTGTATCTTGGTGACGATGCCGATCACCTGTCTGTTTACCATGCAGGTGATATTGGGCGGGAACAGCGTATAGGGTTCCGTGGCCGCCGCCAAAAGCCCCACCACATCCGCCTCGTAGGCGTAAAGAGCCAGAGCGTAGCCCAGATGGTGGGTCTGTGCATATTCGCCGGGCGTATCGATGATAACATCCTCGTAATGTATGTACTGGGTTTTATAATATTGTATCTTTTCCCTGGAAAGCGCCTGTTTCAAGGTTGTCTTGCCGCTCTCGCTGCGGCCTATCAGTATCATCCTCTTCACTGTCAGGTCCTCGTTATCCCGCAGACGGTATATTTCAGCTCATCCCTCACATAGGAAAGGATGGCCGCCTCGGAGGCTTCCACCTCGGACACTGTGCCGGAGATGATCAGGGAGCCGCTGAAACGGTCCACAAAGCCCAGATCAATGGCAGCCGCCTTCATGGCCACATCCGCCATAATAATGGCCGTCTCTGCAGGAGAGACCGTAAGTATGCCGATAGCGGCTCTGGCATAGTCCACGCTTGGGTCAAGCCCAAGCTTTTCATAGAGTACAGGGTCCGGATTGGCAATGATATGCGCCAGCGTGATCTGCTTTCCCGGCACCAGTTCCTGCACAATGCGCTGTTTTTTCGATTCATCCAAAAAATCCAAATCGCATCACCCTTCCTTTCATCTTAACCGCCAATGTGGCACCGAAGCCCTGTGGACGTCTCCACCATTTGTTTCAACGTTTCCATATGCTCCGGCGCCGGCGGCAGAATCTCCGCCAGCTCATAGGTACGTCCCAATCCCTCATATTTGTCCTGCCCCAGTCTGTGATAAGGCAGAAGATAAATATCCTCCACGCCGGGAAGCCCATCCGCAAACAGCGCAATGTCCCGGATTTCCTCGGGCGTATCATTGAATGTAGGGATCACGGGCACTCTGATGCTGAGCCTGGTCTGCCCGGAAGCTGCGATCTTTTTCGCATTTTCCAGCATCAGCTCATTGCCCCTTCCGGTAAAGGCCTCATGCTTTTTTGCATTGGTGTGCTTGATATCAAGCAGATAATGGTCCAGATAGGGAAGGAGCTTTTCTATGGTTTCATAGGGAGCGCAGCCCATGCTTTCCATAGCGGTGTTTATGCCCGTCTCACAGGCTGCGCGCAGCAGGCCGCAGGCAAATTCCGGCTGGCAGAGGCTTTCGCCCCCGGAGAGGGTGAGCCCTCCGCCGGAACGCCTGTAGTAAATCCGGTCCTTTTCCACAACCTCCATGACCTCCCGCACGGTGACGTCCTGTCCTATTATCTTTTTCTTCCCGGCCACCATCATTTCCTGGATTTTGTATTCCTGAGATTCCGGATTACAGCACCACTTACAGCGCAGCACACAGCCCTTCAAAAAGCAGATGGTCCGAATGCCCTCTCCATCATGGATGGAGTACCGTTGGATATCAAAAATTCTTCCTTTCGTCTCCCAAAAAGACATGTTGCATCCTCCCAAAATCCTGTATTAAAGGCCCTGCTCGGTCCGGCGGATAATATCATCCTGTAAGGATTTCGAGAGGGTGGTGAACAATGCGCTGTAGCCCGCTACGCGCACCACCAGATGGGCATATTTTTCCGGATGAGCCTGGGCGTCTAAAAGCGTCTCCCTGTCCACCACGTTAAACTGCATATGGCTTCCCTTCTGGTCGAAATAGGTCTGAATCAGGGCCACAAAATTTTCCAGCCCTCTTTCGCCGCTTAAGGCCGTGGGATGGAATTTCTGATTGAACAAGGTGCCGTTGGAGGCGATTCCATGATCCAGCCTGGATACGGAATTTGCTGCCGCCGTAGGCCCGTGGACATCCTTTCCTGCCGAGGGAGAAACGCCGTCCGCCACCGGAGTATGGGCCAGGCGTCCGTCCGGAGTCGCCCCAGTCTGGGCGCCTAAGGGCACATTGGCCGACACCGGATAAAGTCCCGCCTGAAATTGTCCCCCTCTGGGATTTCTGTATTTTAAAAGCGGCCTGGTGTAGGTGTATGCCACATCTCTGGCAAACATATCCACCTCTTCGTTGTCGTTTCCGTATTTAGGAACCTGGCTGATCATTTCCAAAAGCTCTTCGTAACGCTTTTTTTCCTGATCGGGCAGCTTTGTTTCCATGACCTGAACCACCATTTCCGCAATCTGCTCCTGGCTCACCGTCATTCCCGCCTTCTGCATTTCCTTTACAATTTCCGTGACAATCTCTGCGGCGCCAATCTGATCAAAGCCCTGTCCGTAATTCATGGCAAGCGCTCTCTTATATTCCGCAAGGGTCACCTTCTTTTCATCAAAGACAAGCTTCTTTACAGCATACAGCGAATCCGCCATGTTGGCGATGCCAAAGCCCTGGGGGCCTGTAAAGTTATAAACTGCGCCGCCCTCCTGCACGCTCTTTCCCCGGGCGATACAGTCGTCCACCATGCTGGACAAAAAGGGCAGCGGACACCTTGTGGCATGGGCCGTATCGATGGCGTTGTCCGCATTTACCAAAAGCGAGATCTGATATTCCATCTGCTTTTTGTAAGCGTCATAAAAATCCTCGAAGGTAGTCATATCCTCTACCCGCCCGGTCTGTATGCTTATCCTTTCTCCCTTGTCATATCCGTTGGAAAAAACCAGCTCCAGGGGCCGGCACATATTGAAAAACGCCGCATCATGCCAGCCGTCCGTCTTTCCCGCCTTCTGGGGCTCCACACAGCCGATGATATTGTATTCCCTGGCATCCTCTAAGGTAAGTCCTCTGCTCATCAGGGAGGGAATGATCACCTCGTCATTGTAGTAGGCCGGAAGCCCGATGCCCGTCCTGGTCAAATCCGCAGCCTTTAACAAAAGCGCATGGGGCGATTTATTCCACACACGGATGGAGAGAGAGGGCTGGGGCAGGAACACATGCTTGGAGGCCGTAATGCACATGAAAGACAGATCATTGGTCACGTCCACTCCGTCCTTGTCCTGGCCTCCCACAATCAGATTCTGGAACAGGCTGTAGCCTGCAAAGCCCTCTGCGCTGGCCGCATCCCGGCACTTGTTCAGGTCATTGAGCTTCACCCAGATACAGTCAATCAGCTCCTGGGCCTGCTGCCTGGTGATTTTCCCGCTGTCCAAGTCCCGCTTGTAATAGGGATACATATATTGGTCGAAGCGTCCGGGAGAAATGGAATGTCCGCTGGATTCTATCTGCAGAAGCTGCTGCACAAACCAAAAGCTCTGGCATGCCTCATAAAAGCTTTCCGCCCCCTTTGCCGGCACCCTTTTACAGTTTGCCGCAATCTGCCAAAGCTCCTCTTTTCTTTTGCTGTCAGAGCACTCTGCCGCCATCTTTTCCGCCAGGGCCCCATACCTTTGGGCATACTCTATGGCGGCCTTACAGCTGATCACCACCGCCTTTAGAAAAGGAGCCCTGGTGCAGTAGTCCGCATCTGCAGGACTGCATTTTGCAAGGGCATCCTCCGCCTGGGCGATGATACCCTCATAGCCTATAGCAAGCACCTTCTCATACTGGACGGTCACATGTCCCACGCCATTGTAAAAATAATTCCCCGGGGTAAAAATATTATGAGCGATGGCCTTTCGGGTCTCCGGAGCCATCAGGTTTTCCGCAAGCTCGCTGGTTGTCTTATTCTCCCAGTAGGCGTCCGCTTCCTTAAGCTCCCGCTTGGTCTGCTCAGATATGTAAAAAGGATCCGCACTTCTGTGTTCTACGGTGTCAAACTCTTCCTCCAGCCATTTGTAGGAATACTCCGGATACGTCTGACACCCTCTGGGGGCTATGGTGGTGCTTCCCACGATCAGCTCTTCCTCTCTGATAATGATAGGCAGATGCCGCAGGATGTGCTCAAATGCCTTGGCCCGGCGCAAAATAATGGGCAGACCTTCCGTGCTTTTATAGGATTCCGTGACCAGCCTGGCCCTGGCAGACTCTATCTCCGGCATTTTGGCAAATAAATGCTTTACCAGCCTGGGAATCCTCTCTGTCTTTGGAATTTCCTCAGTATAATACTTTTCCATCCGTTCTCCTTTCCCCATGCCGGACTTTTCCGGCCTTGTGTTTTTTATAAGCGCTTCTATGACTTGCCTGGATTCTTCCTTTTATCCGGTCTGTACACGATAGCTTTATTATATTCCCGGTGCTTTGGAATGTCAATAAATGTTACATATTTATTGTATGTTTTATGTTGTTTTTATTTGTTTTATTTGTTTTTCTTCCAAAAATATGTGTTTTTTCTTGACTTTCCAAAGTTTTGGGAACATACTGAAAAAGAGAACAAGGACAAGGAATGAGAACCCTATGAATGATTTTTTTAAGATAGATCTCCACACCCACACCTGCGCAAGCGGACACGGCACAAAGGACACCATCACTGATCTGGCCAGGGAAGCATCGGCCAGAGGAATCACCATTCTGGGCATCAGCGATCACGGCCCGGCCACTATGGGCTCGGCTAAGCCCTCCTACTTTCGGGGACTGTCCGTGCTTAACAGACAGGACGCCCTGGCCGGAAGCTCAAAAAGGCATCCTTTTGGAGTGCGCCTGCTTTTGGGTGTGGAGGCAAATATTTTAGACAAGGAAGGACATCTGGATCTTTCCGATGAGATTCTGGCCTCCCTGGATTATGTGATTGTAAGCATGCACCTGCCCATATATACGCCCGGCTCCGTCAAAGAAAACACACTTGCCTATCAAAGGGCCATGGAGCATCCAAAGGTCCGTATCATCGGCCACTGTGACGATCCCCGGTTTCCTGTGGATTACGATGCTTTAGTAAGCGCTTCCCTCCAAAGAGGCGTCCTGCCCGAGCTGAATAACGTATCACTGCTGTCTGGCAGTTATCGCGGAGACTGTCGTCCGGGCGCTATTTGCCTGCTGGATGCCTGCCGCAGACTGAATTATCCCATCCTTCTTTCCAGCGACAGCCATGGAAAGGAGCAGATCGGCTGCATGGCACAGGCCTTTGCCCTGACAAAGGAAAGAGCCTTTCCTGCATCTCTGATCGGGAATCTGCATCCGGAAAGGCTCCCATTTTCTATTTTCTGAGCGAAAGAACCTTGGCCTCATACTCTTTGATCTCTTCAAGCCAGCCCGTATCCCCCGCTACGCCGCACTGCCTGCAGTATTCCTCCCAGACAGCCCCGAAGGGATAGGTCTTTATCTCCTCCTGCATCACCATAAGCTCCGTGAAACGGCTTTCATCCTGCAGCTTTTTCAGCATTTCATTGGGTGTGCACAAAGCGTTCAAAAGAGCCTTCTGCCAGCTTCTGAAGCCCACAGTCCAGGCGCTGATGCGGTTGATGCTTGCGTCAAAGTAATCCAGAGCCATATAAACTCTGTCAAGCCCGCCGCATCTTACAATCTCCTTTGCCATCTCTCTCGTCTCGTCATCATAGAGCACTACATGATCGCTGTCCCAGCGGATAGGCCTTGTAATGTGAAGGGCAATCTCCGGGAAAAAGCAAAGCAGCGCAGGAATCTTATCGGACACCACTTCTGTAGGGTGATAATGCCCGTTGTCCATCAGAGGAAGCACACCATCATGGGTTGCCGCAAAGCTTAAGGTAAACTCTGCGCTGCCTGCAGTGTAAGCCTCCACGCCGATGCCGAACACCTTG
This sequence comes from Candidatus Acetatifactor stercoripullorum, assembly GCF_944382095.1. Taxonomy (NCBI): domain Bacteria; kingdom Bacillati; phylum Bacillota; class Clostridia; order Lachnospirales; family Lachnospiraceae; genus Acetatifactor; species Candidatus Acetatifactor stercoripullorum. The sequence continues at coordinate 22,935 of NZ_CALWMU010000010.1, read as the reverse complement.
GACTCCACACAGGGCTTTACTAAATTCTTGTCATAGGGCTCGGACAAAATCTGCTCAATGGAATCCTTGTACCTCATTCTGGGCCCCATTCTGTCCGCAGGAATATCTTTAAATCCGTCGCCGATCCAGATATTCATTACACAGGGAACCCCTGTCTCCTTTGCAAAATACTCAGAAATACGGATGCAGGCCTTTCCGTGATTGATCCAAAACTGTCTGATCTCCTCATCAGGGCTTGTGAGCGTCAGGCCATCCTTGATCTTATCATGGGAAAAGAAGGTGGGATTAAAATCGATTCCCATGTTTCTTTCCTTTGCAAATTCCACCCATTTTGCAAAATGCTTAGGCTCCAGCTTATCCCTGTCCGCAAACTCGCCCTCCTCAAAAACAGCGTAGCTTGCATGGAGATTCAGCTTCTTTTTGCCGGGCATCAGGCTGATGGCTTTATCCATGTCCTGCATCAGTTCCTTAGGAGTCCTTGCTTTTCCGGGATAATCTCCCGTGGTTTGAATTCCTCCGGTAAGGGGGCCGTCATGGTCAAACCCAATCACATCGTCTCCCTGCCAGCAGTGAAGGGAAACCGGGATTTCCTTCAATTTGGCAATGGCAGCGTCAGTATCCACCCCCAGCGCTCCATACATTTGTTTTGCAGACTCATATCTTTCCTGCTGTGTCATTTTACTGCTTCCTCCTTTATTTTAATTTGCTTGGTTTCCTTTTTCATTCTTCCGGCAGATATTCCACAATGGGAAAGGACTGAAAAACACAGGCTCTTGCACCCTGTAAGTCCTTAAGCTCTCCCGCCGCTATCATCTGGGCCGCAAGATTTCCTGCGGCAGTGGCCTCCGTAGGCCCGGCGTACACAGGAACCCCTGCCGCCGCAGCGGTAAGGCGGTTTAAATAATCCGCATTGGCCCCTCCGCCCACAATATGTATCCTGTCGTAGGTTTTCCCGGTGATTTCCTCCAGCTCCCGCATAGTGGCCGCGTAGCACCTGGCGAGACTGTTGTAAATAACCGCCGCCGTCTGAGCGATTCCCTCCGGCACCTGCTGCCCTGTCTCCTGGCAGGCTTTGCACACCTCTTTGGTCATATTCTCAGGCGCAAGAAAACGATCATCGTTGCAGTCTACGATAGAGGAAATGCTGCACTCGGAGGCCATCTGGCAGATTTCCCCAAAGCCCAGGCCTTCTCCGATCTCCTTTTTTACCGACTGTATCATCCACAGCCCCATAATATTTTTCAGGTAACGGAAACGATAATCGTATCCCCCTTCATTTGTAAGGTTATGCTCTCTGCTTGCTTCGGAGCAGTCCGCCTCCTTAAGCTCTGTTCCCATCAGGGACCATGTGCCCGAGCTGATATAAAGGGCGGCCTCCTCTCCCTTGGCAGGCACCGCCATCACAGCCGAGCCTGTGTCGTGAGTTGCCGGAATGACCACCTTACAGTCATAACCGATTTCAGCAGCCACATCCTCCTTCAGGTTGCCAAGGACGGTACCCGGCAGGGACAGCTTCTGGAAGATTTCTACAGGATAGCCCAGCTTTTCAATCAGCTCCAAATCCCAGTCCCTGGTCTTTGGACTTACCAGCTGCCCCGTTGTGGCATTGGTGTATTCCGACGCCTTTTTTCCTGTCAGAAGAAAGTGGAAATAATCCGGAATCATCAAAAGCGTCCTGGCTTTAGAAAGCTGCTCCGGCTTTTTTTTCTTTAATGCCATCAGCTGATAAATGGTGTTAAAGGACTGCTTTTGGATTCCCGTTCTGGCATACAGCTCTTTCTCCGGAATGATCTTATATACCTCTTCATCCATTCCCTTGGTTCTGCCATCCCGGTAAGCAGCTGCATTTCCAATGCGCTGATCCTTTTCGTCAAGCAGCACGAAGTCCACCCCCCAGGTGTCAATGCCCGCGCTGACAGGTATTTTCCCGATTTCCTTACATTTTTTCATTCCTGTCTTGATTTCCTCAAAAAGCCTGTCTACATCCCACACAAGCTCTCCGTCCTCTTCCACCATTCCGTTGGGAAAACGGTGCACCTCCTCTAACACCATCCTTCCCTCCTTCAAATGTCCGAGAATATGGCGGCCGCTGGAAGCGCCGATATCGATGGCAAGATAATACTGCTCCATGAAACACCCTCTCCTTTTCGTTTTGCGCAAAATCTGGTTTCCTTAGTATTCTACGTTATATGATAGCTTATAAAAAGGACAAAAAAAAGGACACCATTTGTTTAAAAAAGTGTCCTGATTTGCCAAGGGCTGATGAAGGGCTTTACTATGCCTGTTTTAATTCCTCTGTTTCGTTCTATAAGAAAAATTGATATCTAAACCAGAGAGCGATCATATCGGCTCGGAAGCAGATTCTAACTTAGCTCAACGAACATTCTCCCTCATTCCACAGTCACCTGCAATGAGCCGCAAAAATTATCTCCCTCTAAAGAAAGATAGTTATCCCCTTCATCAAGCGTAACGGAATATGTGCCTGTATCGCTTGTATCTGCGATAATTTTTTCTTCGTTTTTATCACGCCAATAAAATTTAACTGTACCGGAATCAACTGTCAGCTCGTAAATTACGGTAAGATCATTTCCGTTTTCCCGTTCCAGCCCTGTACCTCCGAATATATATTCAGTACCGTTAAAGTCATCATATTCAGCATGATAGGAGCCTGTATAGGTATCCTCACCTTTGGTCTTATCGCCCTGTAAATCTTTTTCGTCTGTAAGAGCATACTTGCTGAAATACTGGAGCATATCGTTAAAGCCGTTTATCACATTGTCTTTTACATTATCGCCGCTGCACCCCGTGATGGCAAAGATCAAACACAAGGAGAGCAGTGAAACAGTCAGAATTCTTTTCATATCATCACCCGCCAATCCTTGTTATCATATTCATAGCAATGATCGCAATCGCGCCGACCGCATAAATGCTGTTAATCACAACACATACCTGCATAAGTTTGGATTTCACCCTGCCTTTGGTATACGCCAGAATAGAAAAGATACCTGAAAAAATCATAAAGGCGGCGTAACTGTAAATCATAATCTCCGCCACCGGCGACTTCAATGCCCAGTCAAAGCTGCGCAAGGGTAAGATCGTCCACGGAACAAACAGCATAATGACAGAAACAGCAATTAAAATTTTGTTTTTCATTGTAGTTATCTCCTTTCAGATGCGCCGAATCGAATACAGGATACGGCAAGTGCTAAAATTGTGATCCCGGCTGCAGCAGGCAGCCACGGTAGCCATGCAATTTGTGTTTCATAAACGCCCCAGGCAACTCTCCCATACGCTACCATTAACAAATAGAACGGATAGCTCATCGGGTATGCAAACCAAATTTTTGTGTTTATCATAAGCACAGAAGGTACAATAGAAGCCAAACCGATACCAACCGAAAAAATGGGAGACTGAATTAAAGTGGAAATCGCAAGGTACACAGCAGCCATGGGGATTGCCGCGGCATATATGCTGCATACAGTTTTGCAGACATATAACGGCTCAAGGATAAAGTGATAGTCCTGGGTATTGGTAACAATTGCCGCACTGATATAATACGCGCCAATGGACATTATCATCTGTACTGCCGCCAGTATCAGCAAAACAGTAAATTTCGCGAGGCACAATTTGGCCGTGCCAACCGGCAGGGACAGCATTTTCAAAATCCCTTTGTTCGAGCGCTCCGTTTGATTGAGCAGCACGGTACAGATTACCAGCGACGCCGGGATCATAAACCATGCCATACCCATAAAACCCTGAATGAAAAAGTTGTTTTCGGGAGTGATCGGGATACCCCTCAAATCAAAATTCATATCTGCATTGATAATGCTCGGAATCCACATCATAATTATAGGAATAAACAATATCAAAAAGATTTTAGAGCGGCGGATTTTTTTGAATTCCACTCCCACTAAGGATAAAAAGCTCATTCATAGCACCTCCTTACTTTCAGATAAATAACCTCCGCAATGCCGAACAAGGCAGTTTCGATTCCGCAAGCAATTACATACAAAGCGGTACGGCTGTTTTCTACTGCCGTAGAGAGCACTTGATAGGGCGAAGCAAAGGGGAACAGGCCAAGCACGGCATTGTCCTGAGGGAAAATGGAAAAGGTAAATACGAGAATCACCCCGATACCGAGGGATACCCACATATTCTTACAGGCAGACGCAATGACCAGCATAAGCATTACGGTCGGCAGCGTAACGACAATTTGGAAACCTGCGGTTTTCAATATTTCGGTCAGGTCAAATACATAGCTTGGAAACCAGTACTCAGCGCAGCCGGCTAAAACCGCCATTTCGGTGACCACCATAACGGATAAAACCAAAGCGGCAATCACAAATTTACTGAAAAACAAGTTTCCCTGACGAATCGGAAGCACTGACATTTTCTGCGTCCCATTATCAGCGTATTCTGTGTGATACATCGTACAAGCGCCGCAAATGGAAATGAGAATATTCAGCATAGCCATCATTTGCCAATTTGCAGACATCAATACAGCAATCGGTTTTCCCGAGGCCAAAGTAAGCTCCTGCGCTTTTACCATCATATAGACAACCGGAAAGGCTGCCGCAAGAAAGCCTCCTGCTAAAAACGCAGGAAGATAACCTGTGCGTTTTAACTTTTGGGATTCGATTAAGAGGCTCATGCCGCACCTCCTCTCCGCTGATTATCCTCATCAATCATAGCAAGGAAAGTATCTTCCAAGTTATCAGTGGGAAATCCGGCAGCACGAGCGCTCCTTTTCAGGTCATCCATTGTTCCCTCAAATAAAAGACTGCCGTGATTCAAAATGCCAATATCGTCCGCCATCAACTCTACCTCGGAGAGCAAGTGGGAAGAAACCAATACCGTGCAGTCATATTTCTGCGGCAGAGAGCGGATCAGGGTGCGGATTTCGTGGATGCCCACCGGATCAAGTCCATTGGTGGGCTCGTCGAGAATCAGAATCGGCGGTCTGCCAATCAATGCCCCCGCCAAGCCTAAACGCTGTTTCATTCCAAGTGAATATTTCTTTGCAAGTCTTTTCCTAAATTCTGTTAAGCCTACAAGCTCCAAAGCGTCATCCACGCAGCTTTTCGGCAGTCCGAGAATTTTCCGTATGATTTGAAGGTTTTCTTCTCCGGTCAGATTTCCATAAAATGCAGGTGCTTCAATAAAGGAACCCACTTCCTTCAAAATGGAAACACGGTCTGACGTATATGTTTTTTTGTCGATATGAAAGCTCCCGTCTGTGGGTTTCGTAAGGCCGAGAAACATTTTCATTGTGGTGGATTTTCCCGCCCCGTTGGGGCCGAGAAATCCATAAACGCTTCCTTTTCTAATATGGAGATTCAGATGAGATACCGCTGTGAAATCTCCATAGGTTTTCGTTAGATTTTGAGTTTCGATTATATTCATATTGTGACATCTCCTTTCCTTTGTTGGCTTTAGTATAAGACCGCAGCCTTGCGTCAACCTTCTCTCTACCTTACATTTACCTTACATTTGGAAGCTGTCGCCGAACTTTCTTCATTATGTGCTATAATATAAAAAAGGAGAATTGCATTATGGACTATGATTATTTGAAATATAAAAAAATCCTCATCGTAGACGACGAGGCTGACTTGCTGGAAATGGTGACATCTATTTTAGAGCAGGACGGCTTCAAAGCAATAAAAACCGCCGGGACAGTGTCCGAAGCTTTACATATGTGTAAGGAATGGAAGCCGGATCTTGGCATTCTGGATGTCATGCTGCCGGATGGGAACGGTTTTTCTTTATTTGAGCAAATGAAAACTTTTACTGAAGTTCCCGTCCTCTTTTTAACTGCCCGGGGAGAAGATGAGGACAAACTGAAAGGCTTAGGACTTGGCGCTGATGATTATATGGTAAAGCCATTCCTGCCGAAAGAATTATCCTTACGCATAGGAATCATTTTACGGCATTATTACAAAGGGGAAAGTCCCATTGTTCAGCTTTCTGGAAGTCAAATTGATTTTGACCGTGCCGAAGTCATAAGAGATCAGGAGCATTTTCCGCTGACCGCAAAAGAGCACGATATTTTGTTGGCGCTTTATCGTAATGCAGGAAGAATTGTAACCATAGATCAGTTATGTGAAGCTGCGTGGGGAGATAACCCATACGGATATGAGAATTCTCTCATGGCACATATCCGCAGAATCCGGGAAAAAATTGAAGCGAATCCGTCAAAGCCTGTATCCCTCATTACTGTGAAAGGACTGGGCTATAAGTTGGTATTAGCGGGGAAATAGATTGAAAAATCACTCTGATGAGCTGATTTTTCAATCCCAAATTTGTGCCGGAGCGTCACAAATTTGTCTGATGGCAGATGAGAAACCGCATGCGCGGATTTCTCATCGCCCCGTCGCGTGGAATGGAGATTAATATGAAAGATATTACGAAACTTATCCGGCGGTTTGTGGGAATATTGCTGTTAAGCATGATATTGGTTATCGTCCTTAACATTATCATCCTTGCAGTGATTTCAGCCAATCAAATATCGAATATCAGGCCGTATACTACTGCAAGAGAGACTGCGGAAGCTTTGCAGAAAACGGAGAAGGGATACGTCTTATCCAGCGATATGGCGGATCGGTTAAGCCAGGAAAATGCCTGGGCAATCTATATTGATAATGACACCTTAGAGGTAAAATGGCATACGGAAAATCTGCCGGATACTGTTCCTCTGCAATATACGATCTCCGATATTGCAGGCTTGACACGGGGATATATTGACGGATACCCTACCTATGCGGGAGAAGCTGAAAACGGATTAGTTGTTGTCGGTTATCCGAAAGACCGATTCTGGAAGCATATGGCTCCCAGCTGGGATTATAATTTCATCAAAAACGCTCCCTATACTGTTCTTATTGTGTTAGGTGTGAATGTTTTTTTGATTTTTCTGATCTATATGATTGCCAATTCCAAGCTACTGAAATCCGTCAAGCCGATTACAAACGGCATACAGGCGCTGCCTTCTGGCGAGCCTGTTTATGTCAAGGAGAAAGGACTTCTATCCGGCCTTGCCGCTAAAATCAATCAAACATCTGATATTCTCCAAAGGCAGAAGCGAAACCTGCAAAGGAAAGAGACAGCAAGGGCAAACTGGATTTCCGGTGTATCACACGACATTCGCACACCTCTTTCTATGGTAATGGGATATGCCGGACAGATTGAGGACAACGAAAGCCTGCCGGAAAGCGAAAGAAAAAAAGCACAGATTATCCGTCAGCAAAGTATAAAAATGAAGAATCTCATCAATGACTTAAACCTTGCGTCCAAGTTAGAATATAATATGCAGCCAATCGATCCAAAGCCTGTCAATCTCGTAGCGGTTGCAAGACAGAGCGTTGTTGATTTTATCAATTTGGGTATGGAAGAAAAATATCCCATAGAGTGGAACACGGACGAAGCACTGTCGGCCTGCGTCATAAAGGGAGATAAGGAATTGCTGCGGCGGGCAATCGGAAATCTGATTACAAATGCTCAAGCTCACAATCCTGATGGCTGCACGATTTCGGTATGCGCCCGAAAAAGCGGTACGGAATACAAAATTATCATTGAAGATAACGGCATAGGCGTAACGGATGAAAAGTTAGAAAAGCTCAGGACTACGCCCCACTATATGATGAGTGACAGTGGAACTGCCGAACCACGGCACGGTTTAGGGCTTTTGATTGTAGGACAGATTGTTTCCGCCCACAAAGGAACAGTATCTTTTGACCACGGAAAACAAGGGGGATTTGCTGTTACCATGGCATTTCCAATCATGTCTTAAATTCCATCCTCTCAGCGCTCCTTCTGCCTGGGAAGAGACGCAGAAAGCCTGTAGGCTCTGGGCGTACAGCCATATTTTTTTTGAAATATCCTGTGAAAATAGCTGATATTGTCATATCCCACTGCCAGCGCCACCTCCATAACCGACATAGAGGTCGTCCCCAGCAGATATGCCGCCTGGCCAAGCCGCTTGGCCTGCAAAAGCTCCGTATAGGTTTTCCCGGTACGTTTTTTGATTTCCTTTGACAGCCAGTACACATCATAGTGGAGACTTTCTGCCAGCTCTGAAAGCTCCCCGTCCCGATAATGGGATTCAATGTAGCTTAACACCGTGATAATCAGCTTCTGCCGTCCGCTGCCCTCATCCGTCTCCAGCTTATCCATGCAGTTCATCAGCTGCAGGAACAAAAGCCCCATGGTGGCCTGGTTGATGCTGCGCTTATTGGGCTGCCTGTGCATAATGGTCCAGATCAGATTTTCCACAAGATTCTGAACCGGGAGAATATCCGCCACCTTAAAATGAAGATAACCATTGGTCCCATTTTCCCCCCGCAGACAGTCTATGATAAAGTCCCGCAGCAGATTTTCCTCGGTCTCCATCATTTTCAGTCCATAATCAAAAAATTCAGGCAGGATTATAAAATTTACCGCTATGTCGTTCTCCCCCGCCGGATAAATTTCCTGGGTCACTCTCTGGTTGAGAAACAAAAGCTCTCCCTGTCTCAAAACTACTTCCTCTCCGTTTACAATATGCCTTGTGCTGCCGGAGCACATATAAATCACTTCTATATAATTGTGTGTATGCTTCGGAAAATGGACAAAGCGGGTGTGGGTCCGCACCTGTATCATCTTTCCCGCCTCGAGAAGCTTTTTGGCATCAATCACATCCGTTTCCGACGACATATACAGACTTTTTTCAATTTCCTGTGTCCCCGAAAGAATCTTCTGTTCTTCCGGAGTGATTTTTTTCAGCTCCCGCAATAATTCTTCCGTCATGTTCAACTCCATTTCTGCACTGACCCTGGCGTTATACTGCTTCCATGAAGATTTTTCTTCCTAAAATTGCAAAACCATCAAAATATCATCCGAATAGGTTCCATCATCGTATCTGTTGGCATTCGGAATTCGTCCGCATTCCGTAAATCCCAGTCTTTGATATAAATGACAAGCTCTCTTATTGTCGCTTACTACTGTCAATTCAGCTTGTGAAAACCCAATATTCTTGATTTCCCGCAAAAGTACAGTAAGCATAATCCGCCCCAAACCGAAACCTGTATATTTTTGATAAAGCGCTATTCCGATTCCAGCCCGGTGACCTGTTCTTCTGCTTCCAGCTTTACCTTGAAACGAACAGTTTCCCGCATATTCCCCATCTACAAATGCCAATATCAGCATCGCATCTTTCGCCTCATTATGCGACCTGATAAACTGTTCCTCTTGTGATTGCGTATATTGTATTTCGTCCGGCTCACACAATAGAAATCTTGTCTCACCTGCTACGGTTTTCAAATGATCAATCAGCATCTGTGCTTCATCCAGTCTTGCGCTGCGAAGTATGATTTCTTTGTCATTTGAGGTATGTCTTTGCTCTGCTAATAACATATCAGCGTCCTCCTTTCATCCGGTTTCCCCTCTCCTTTTATTTAGCAGAATGCTGCACGAAATGTCAAGATAAGGATTTCCCCAGTTGTTTGCAAATTTTATAAACTTTTTATTGACGTACTGCGCATTTTCCGATAGAATAAAGATCGTATCTATCATATGGGAAAGGAGAAACATACATACGCCATGGACGACGGAGACAGTAACACCGGAGATAATCATCCTGTTTGCTATATATTGAGCTTAATAGGACATAGCCTGTGCTTGCGTGAATGATACGGTATGCAGCAGGTTGTGTCTTTTTGTGTTTTATAGCATTCTTAAGGAGGATTTATTTTGGAAAATTCCATTTTATTAATGATTTTATTACAGGTAGTTTTTATTGCACTAAACGCGGTTTTTGCCAGCGCTGAGATCGCCGTGATTTCCATGAACGACAGCAAGCTTGCCAAGCTGGCCGCAGAAGGTAATAAGCGCGCCATACGCCTTGCCAGGCTCACCAGCCAGCCCTCACGCTTTTTGTCCACCATTCAGGTAGCTATCACGCTGTCCGGCTTTCTGGGCAGTGCCTTTGCATCGGAAAACTTCTCCGATATGCTGACGGACTGGCTGCTCTCCCTGGGTGTGCCCATTCCGGCAAAAACCCTGAACACCATTTCCATGGTAGTGATCACGATCATCCTGTCTTACTTTACCTTGATTTTCGGTGAACTGGTTCCGAAGCGGGTTGCAATGCGCAAGGCAGAGACTCTGGCTCTTGGCATGGCCACCCTGCTCAGCACCATTGCAAAGCTCTGCACCCCTATTGTTGCCTTCCTCACCCTGTCCACAAACGCAGTGCTGCGGCTTCTTGGGATTGATCCAAACGCAGAGGATGATGAGGTCAGCGAGGAGGAAATCCGAATGATGGTGGATGCCGGCAGTGAAAAGGGCGCTATTGACCACCAGGAAAAGGAATTTATACAAAACGTTTTCGAATTTGATGATCTGACTGCTGGAGAGATTGCCACCCACAGAACGGAAATCACCCTTCTTTGGCTGGAGGAATCCATGGAGGACTGGAAAAACACCATTTACAACAGCAGACACACGCTCTATCCCATCTGCGATGAGTCCGCAGACGATATTGTGGGAATTTTGAACGCTAAGGACTATTTCCGCCTGGAGGACAAAAGCCGGGAATCTGTTATGAAAAACGCTGTGAAGCCCGCTTATTTTGTCCCTGAAAATGTGAAGGCCGACGTGCTTTTCCGCAACATGAAGCATACACGCAATAATCTGGCCGTAGTTTTAGATGAATACGGCGGCATGAGCGGTATTATCACCATGAACGATCTGCTAGAGCAGCTGGTAGGAGAATTCAGTGACGACGAAACCGTAGAGGATGAAATTCTCCCCATCGAGCCCATTGATTCCAAGACTTGGAAGATTCACGGCAGCGCCTCTCTGGATGATGTATCCAAGGCCCTGGGCGTTTCTCTCACCTACGAGGACTGCGACACCTTCAACGGTCTGGTGTTCGGCGCTCTGGGGACCGTTCCCCAGGACGGAAGCGTTGTGGAGGTGGAAACACCGGAGCTTATGATCAAGGTCACAGACATACAGGATCACCAGGTAGAAACAGCTATTGTCTGCTTAAAGGATCCCGCTCCGGCTCCTGAGGACGAGGAAAAAAGCGCGTCCTAGGTATTCCAAATGTTTGAAAAAGCTTATAAAGAAAAGGGCTGCTCCTTGGAGCAGCCAGGCAAAAATACAGCGCACCTGTAGGTGCGCTGTATTTTTATCTGTCGAAAGGATATGCCTTACATCTCACCCAAAGAGTGACAACGCCGCAAACAGTGAGGACATCAAAGACGCCACCAGAGAAACCACTGTAATCTGTGTGTTAATGGAGGGACCTGCAGTATCCTTAAAGGGATCTCCCACAGTGTCGCCTGTAACAGCCGCCTTATGGGCTTCCGAGCCCTTTCCACCCTCATTTCCTGCTTCAATGTACTTCTTTGCATTATCCCACAGTCCGCCGGCATTTGACATGAAAAGCGCAAGCAGAAGGCCGCTCACAATATTTCCTAACAGGAAGCCCCCAATGGCCTGAGGACCTCCGATAAAGCCTACCACAATCGTCGCAACAATCGCCATGCCGCCTGCGGGAATCAGCTCCTTTAAAGCTCCCTGTGTGGCAATATTAATACATTTGTCATAGTCTGCCTTTACGCCCGGCTTTCCTTCCTTTAAGCCTGCGATCTCTCTAAACTGCCTGTGGATTTCCGCCACCATTCTCTGTGCGTTTTTGTCAACACCAAGCATCAGCATTGCCGAGAACACTGCAGGAATAGCCGCTCCTATCAGTATACCGAAAAATACCGTAGGATTCATGATATCAAAGCCTGTAATCAATTCCTTTCCCAGAGCCGCAAGGGATTCGTTTACCTCCGACATGTAAGCTCCTAAAAGGGAAATGACCGTAAGACCTGCCGCACCGATGGCAAAGCCTTTGGTTACGGCCTTTACCGTGTTGCCTGCACTGTCAAGCTCATCTGCCACCCGTATGGTCTCTTCCCCGAGATCACCCATTTCTGCCAATCCCCTTGCATTGTCAACGATAGGGCCGTATGCGTCATTGCTGATAATCATACCCACAATGGAAAGCATGCCCACTGCTGCCATGGCAATTCCGAACAAAGCGTAGCCTTCTCCCAGCGGCTCGCACAGCTTATAGGCTGTAAGCGCAGAGATCGCGATTCCCACCATAGCAGGCAGCGAAGAAATAAATCCATAGGAAATTCCGGAAAGGATCGTAAATGCGGAGCCCGACTGGGATGCGTGGGCCACCTTACGTACAATAGGCTTGCTGTCATCCGTAAAGTAGTCTGTGGTAATACCAATGATTACACCTACGATCAGTCCCACAGCGGAAGCTCCCCAGATTCTCCACTGGAATCCCTCGAAAAGGAAGGTAGCCACAGCCGTAAGAACCATAAACACCGCCGTGGTGGTGTATGTAGAGGAATTTAACGCCTTGGTGGGATTTCCTTCCTTGCCTACTCTTGCACAGGCAATACCGATAATAGAAGAAATCAGGCCCAGGGCTGCATAGCAGAACACCATGGCCGTATTTGCGCCGCTTCCCCCGTCCAGCGCCTGGGACATTACCAAAGCTGAGGACATGGCCGCCACATTGGAGTCAAACAAATCCGCTCCCATTCCCGCAACATCGCCTACATTATCCCCCACGTTGTCAGCAATCACGGCAGGGTTACGGGGATCATCCTCTGGTATCCCCAGCTCTACCTTGCCTGTCAGGTCTGCGGACACATCCGCTGTCTTTGTAAAAATTCCGCCCCCGGCCTTGGCAAAGAGAGCCAGAGAGCTGGCGCCAAAGGAAAATCCCAGCAGGATGGTGGCATCCGCCGTAACCATCAAAACCGCCATAACACCTAACAGGCTGAAACCTACCACCGCAAGGCCCATGACTGCTCCGCCTCTGAATCCGATCAAAAAGGCGGGTTTGATTCCCTTCTGCGCTCCTTCCGCCGCTCTGGAGTTTGCCAGAGTGGCAACCAAAATACCGATTTTTCCTGCGAGAGCCGACAGCGCAGTGCCCGCCAGGTAAGAAATCGCCATGGCTATATTATCCCCTATATTCCCCTCCCATATGGGACTCGGCAGCAAAATCAGAATAATCACAGCCGCAACACCTGCAAATTTGGCAAGCACACCGTACTCCTTGCGCATAAAGGTATTGGCCCCTGCGTGAATCAATTCTGATACCTCAATAATTTTTCCATTTTCTGTGGGCTGCCGCTTCACCCAAAGATACAGGTAAACTGCAAAGGCAAATGCAATTACCACGGAAAAAAATGAGATGACATAAATGAGCTGCAAATCCATACTTTCTCCTTTCTGGTTCCCGCCTGCTCAAACGGAAACCAATTATTCTGCCAATCGTTGAAGCCGCCCTGGTTCTGGCTATATTGTCCAAAAAGGCAGCCAAAAAACCGATTTGCTAGTAATTATAAAGCAAAATTGTTTTTGGGTCAATGAAATATTTTGTCAAAAAAATACAAAAAGCGGCATATCCCAATCCGCTTTTTGTAAGATAATTCCCGTGATGCTATTTTCCGGGCCTGACGGTGCTCACATTTCCGCTATTCCCTTTGTGATTTCCCAAAAGGCCACTGCGCTTGCCGCCGCCACATTCAGGGAATCCACACCATGAGCCATGGGAATACGCACAACATAGTCGCAGGCTGCCACCGTCTGCGGCGCAAGCCCATCCCCCTCTGTTCCCAGCACAACCGCCAGACGCTTTTCCTCCTTCAGCCGGGGATCGTCCATTTTCAGGGCATCCTGGCTCAGCGCCATGGCTGCGGTTCGAAAGCCCAGCTCCCGCAAAAGACGGATTCCTTGTTTAGGCCATGCCTCTTCCTCCGGTTCCCCGCCTCCAAGAAACGTCCAGGGTACCTGAAAAACGGTTCCCATGCTCACCCGGATCGCTCTCCGATACAAAGGATTGCTGCAGCCCGGAGTCAGCAGGACCGCATCCATATTCAAAGCTGCGGCAGACCGGAAAATAACCCCCACATTGGTGGGATTCTCCACCTCCTCCAGGACAGCCACTCTTTTTGCATGGGCGCAGACCTCCCTGACGGAAGGAAGCGGGGGACGATACATGGCGCACAGCATGCCCCTGGTCAGCTGGAACCCCGTCAGCCTTGTGAGCACCTGAAATTCTGCCGTATAAACAGGGATTTCCCCACATCGTGCGATCAGCTCCCCTGCCTGTCCCTCCACATGCTTTTTCTCCGCCAGAAAGGATATGGGAACACAGCCGGCATCCAGCGCACGGGCAATCACTCTGGGGCTTTCTGCAATAAAGATGCCCCCGCCCCCATCCCGGCAGTTTAAAAGCTGGTTTTCCGTAAGTCTGGCATAAATATCCAGCTGCGGTTCTTCAAAGTCAGTGATTTCAATAATATGAGGCATAGGCTTCATGGTCAAAAAGCTCCTTTGCATCTGAAAATTTACTCCATCAGCCCCTTCAGATACTGCAGCAGACTGATTTTAGCGCCGCTTTCCACAGATGCTGCTTCACAGCTCCATTCCGTGTCTATGGCGATTTCCAGCTGCGTGTAATATCGGTTCCGTCTCTCAGCGCTTTCAATCGGGTTTTTTTCATAGTACCTGCTTTCCTCACCGGCAATGGAAGGAAATATGATCCCTACATTTTCACAGTCATATAAAAGAGCATAGGCCAAAACCTGCAGTCTGTCCCCCCGCGCCGACTTTCCGCCGGATAAGCTTTTATATTTTACATCAAAGACAAGATACTTCCCGGTTTTGGGATGGTACAGTATGATATCCGGTTTTACTGTGCCGCCAATATAGCTGGAATACGCGCCGCCTCCCTGGGCGAGCACCTTTGACTTATAATCATATTTTAAAATGCGGATCTGGTCTGACTGGGAGGTATAGGTTTCCACTCCGGCACGTTTCAGATATGACCGCACATACATCTCAAACAGCTTGTTCATAGAAACGGCATATGGCACCACATAACTTGTAAAAGCAGATTCCCCATTGGCCTCCAGCGTAATCTCATTTAACACCATCTTAGCCGCGTTTATCACCGGTTTATAATATACATAACAGCCCGTGGTTTTTATTTTCCCCAGGTCTTGTCTGGTAATCCTGGTATGGCTCACATGGGACAACGCGTTCTGGCAATATGCAATCATATCCCTGAAGGAATTCTTGTTTCCGCTGGCCTGGCCGAAGTACTTGTTCAAAAATAAGACTGCCTTTTGCAGCGCCGCCTTCAGCACTCTGTTTTCAAGAATGTCCTCGGAATATTGCAGATACCGGCAGTAAATCCTGTCATCCCGCCCCCGCAGTGTGTTCAGTCGAATGTTCTTCTTAAACAGAATATTTCCCTTGAGCTTTCCCACCAGATTTTCTTCCCTGGTGATCATCTTTCCCATCAACGGCCTTGTACAGAGATTTTTCAGCAATGATAAAAACACTGCCGCTGTGATAATACTGCTTTGCAAGGCTGTATTGTCCTCTATGTAAATTGGGTCCTCACAGTCAAAAAAATGAAACAGCTCATTATCCTTTAAGTCCTCAAGCTCCCGGTCCTGAGCATTTATCCTGATGGTCTGAGGAGCCAGATAGCGCTCAAACTCATCGTCCTGGCGAAGTGCATGAAGCATTTCAACAACGGAGAGCTGAAATCTTGGCTCTATTTTCAGGATTACTTCTCTTCCATCCCGGGACAGAATCCGCTTCCCGTCCACCGCCTTTAATCTGCAAAGCCCCACATAATTGCCGGCGTAGATTCTCCCATTCACACGCCTTATTCCAAGATTGACGCATTCATCATTTCCTGCAAACTGTATGCTGTCCACATCCACTTTTTCCTGAAGCTTATCCAATGGACTATTATCCCGGGCGCAAAAAATAATCTGATGCTTTGCCCCTTCCCTCCAGTAACCTTCCCAACCCATTTGACGCTCTCCCATACCGCTCCTTTAAGGCTCCTCTATCAGCTTTTCAAAAATTTCCCTCACCCTATGCTCCTCGTAATTTACATTGATTTCGCCGGTAATGCAGCCAAGCAGGCCGGACCAGCCGTCCTCTGACGCATCCCCCATCTCAAACTGAAACATACCGTCCTTAAAATATTCCCTCAGAATGGGCAGAATTTGGTATTTGAACCGCAGATAAAGCTGCTCTTTTGTGGACACCATAAAATAAGTATGCCCAATCTGCACGTCATCCTTATAATACTCCGGGTTCAGATTTCCTGCATGAAACAGCTTTTCCACCTCTTCAAACAGGCGCAGAGCCTGTCGGTTCACAGCTCTCTGTTCATTTTCTTCCTCCTCATCAGCCCCCTGGGACAGCTTGAAGTTCAATATGGCATTGGCGTCCGGAAGCAGGGAAAAGAAGAGAAAACGCCTTCTGATGGCATAATCAATTCCACCAATAGACTTGTCGGCTGTGTTCATGGTTCCCAGAATATATAAATTATCCGGCAGAAGCACCTTGTTGGAATTGTCTACCGTATAAGGCGTAGCCACACCCTTCCCCCTGTATTCCAGACCATAAATCAATTCGCCGAATACCGTTGCCAGATTGGCCCGGTTGATTTCATCAATCACAAGAAAAAATTTTGTGGTCTGATACTTGGGGCTGGCCGCCAGCCTGGCCATGCTGCCCAGCACTTTATTGACCGTATCGTAGGATATGGCAGACCCGGCCCCGGAGCTGTCTTTTACAGTGCTGACCTCAATTCCTCTGACAAAATCCTCATAGCCATAGGAAGGATGAAACTGAACAATATCCCAGGCTATGGCAGGAGTCTGTCCCGGATGGGTCACCTCCCACTCTGCCATGGCATCCTCCTCCTGATAGCTTTGAATCTGAAAGCTGTCCAATTCCTCATCCGAAAGAAGCTCCTCATTCCTCTCGCCTTTGCCCACAAATTTCAAATATTCTCTTGCCGAATAAGTTTTTGAGGTTCCCGGAGGACCCTGCAGTATCATCTG
Source organism: Candidatus Acetatifactor stercoripullorum (assembly GCF_944382095.1). Taxonomy (NCBI): domain Bacteria; kingdom Bacillati; phylum Bacillota; class Clostridia; order Lachnospirales; family Lachnospiraceae; genus Acetatifactor; species Candidatus Acetatifactor stercoripullorum. The sequence continues at coordinate 6,001 of NZ_CALWMU010000010.1, read as the reverse complement.
ATGTATCCCAAGCAGCTCCATTGCCCTTGCATACTCGCCGTACTTCTCAACCCTGTCCACTTTATATACTCCTTCCACCTTAATAGATTGACCCTTCCACTCTATGAGGTCTCCCTTATCCTTCCAAAGCAGCGTCAGCTTGGAAATGGCCTCTCTGAACACTCTGTTTCTCTCCAGATTCACCTCTGCCTCATCCGAGCCCGAACCGATTTGTCTGACACTTTGGATAAATCGGTCAAACTCCTCTCTTGCAAAGGCTCCAAGCAGCCTTATGTTGTCGTCCTCCGGATAATCCAGCAGATATCCATCATAGTTTTTGATAAGCCCATTATAATAGCTTCGCAGAATGCGAAACATAATGGAATTAGGAGAGGAGGAGCCTCTTTCATTTTCATAGGCATCGGAATTGAGAGACTCGTCCCATCTGGTATATTCCTTGGGCTGCATCTCGGCAGCCGCCGCATAATCTATCCCATCAATGGTCAGCACATCGTCCTTTTGGGCAGAATAGAAAAATCTCGGCCTTTTGGGCGCGCCGGATGCTGTGACCGTGGTTCCATAGGTATATAAATCCCTGTCGGCTCTTTTCACATAAAGATAGGCCGGTGCGGGAAAATAGCGGACTATCCCGTCCAGCTTCCCGCTTTTTCGAACCAATACGCCGGGATGAAACAGCATGGTGTCGGCTATCTCCGTATCCGTAAGCAGTCCCTGTGTTTTGATCCGGGCAATGAGATTTACAATAGGACGGTGGGTCAGCGCTTCCCTGTAATAAACATCTGCAGTGACATCGGTTCTGTATCCCGTGATCCTGTCCATCCTCGCAAGAACAGGCTCCTTGCTGTATGCCCCTGTTACAAGCCTTTCCAGTGCATCTATTTCAATTCCGGCGGTGGCATCCACCACCCCATCCTTCACATATTGCTTCAGCATTGGTATCACCTGATACCGCATAACCAAAGCCACAGGCGCTTGAAACATACCATGCCCCAAAAGATACCTTTCCCGCTCCTGCCAGGTCAGCTGGTATCTGTGGCGCAGGTTATCCTCCACCACCCGTCTGGTTCTGTAAAACATGGCATTCGGTGAAGTATCATATTCCGGAAAAATCTCCGTTGCGCCATCTTCCAGAAAGCGATAGTCATTTTCAAGGGTATAGCTGTAAAAGTGTCTGAAAAGACCGTAATCAAAAGGCTCAGCACTGTCTATGGCAGTACTGTAGGTTGCAATCAGGTAAAGATTGGGAGGCAGAGTTCTTTCTCCTTCACAGCTCTTTTCTTCCCCTCTGCCAGGTTCCATTCGGGAAAGAACATCTCCCAGTATTCCCGTGATGCTCCCCCTTCCGATATCATCCAGAATCAGGAAATATTTTTTATTTTCTTTTGCACTCCAGCTTTCCTTTGCCTTTTTCAGCACCTGTAAAAATACCTTGTCCTGACTCTCCCACGCAAAGGAACCTCCCTGAGCGCACATGGAAATTCCCCTCACAAAATCCTCATAGGAAAAAGAGGGGTGGATGGGAATCAGCTCTGTAAGGATTTCGTAGCTTTCCCCACTGTTTCCCCAAAACCCCTGGGCATTGTACCTGGGCAGCCCGCACTGGGCGGCCACAGCCTGGGCAATATAGGTTTTCCCCACAGCCATAGGGCCGGACAACAGCAGGTATTTACTGTTGTCTACCACTTCACACAGCTGGCAGACAAGTTCTTTTGTAGCCTTTGTCATGGCTCGTGTCCTGACCTTTGTCATGCTCCTCCCGTTTTTTCTCCGTCAAAGTCTATCCAGCACCTCCGCTGCCGCAAGGCCGATACATCTGGCCAGTGCAGGGGGCACAGCATTACCTATCATAATATAGGTATCCGTCTGGGTTCCAACAAAATCAAAATCATCATCAAAGGACTGCAGCCTTGCCGCCTCCCTGGGGGTTATGCAGCGGCTCTGTCTGGGATCATAATGAATGAATCGGTTCCCGTCACGGTCAAGATGAGAGATAATTGTGGTGCTGGGCTCGTCCCTTCGCAGAACATGATATCTGTGTATAGGAGATTTTGCGCCCACACGCTCCTCATACAATTCGCTCAGGGCCTTGCTGTTGGTGTATTTTTTCTGTCCCGATTCGATATCCTTGGCCAGCATCCTGTATATTTCGATGTCCCGCAGGCTGTGTCTGCGGGCAACATGCCATGTAATATCACATTCCGGTTTTGTAAAGGTGATCCGTTTTCCGGGCCTGCTTCCCTCAATGACAGGATAAGCCGGCGGCAGGTCCCCAATGGCTTCCTCCACTGTCTTTTTATGCTCCGTCTTATATTGGGGCAGAATGCTTGTGTAAAAATCATGTAAAAGCTTCTGGGGCTCTTTAGCAAGCCTGCGGTCTATTCCCAGTAAAATCAACCGCTCTCTGTGCTGTGGAACGCCGTAATCGCTGGCGTCAATCTTCGCATAGGTTCTCAGATCATCCACAATTTCATAGCCGATACCCTCAAATCCTTTTCTGATCAATTCCGTTATAGGCGTGCCGTCGGGAATTGCACTTAACATACCCGGCACATTCTCAAATATAAAGGCCTTTGGACGATAACGGTTGACCACGCTGAGATAATGCTCAAACAAATAGTTTCGATAATCGTTCCGCATGCCGTTTCCATCCTTTACCCGGCCCGCAACGGAGTAAGCCTGGCAAGGAGGCCCGCCGATTATAATATCAATCCCGTCTGCCTGCTTCACGAAATAATCCAGCCCCCTGCCGCTGCCATAAGGCCCCGTCTTATAACGGCTTTTTTTGCCGTCCGGCAGCACCTGCGCCTGGGGCTGTTTGGCCGTGTCGTTCCAGCCCTGAAATAACTCCTGCTCTCTTTGAATGTCAAAGCACATGACCCGTTCCTCTGCATCGGAAATATTCCATCTGGTTTTCAGGCGGAGGATCAGCGTGTCAGCCTGAGGCCGCAGCCATTCCACTGCCGCAATATCCTCATACCTGCCGCTTTGCAGAAAACCGTCCTCAAGGCCTCCGCACCCAGCGAAAAGGTCTATCATTTTATAAGGCATAACTTACTCCTCACCATGCTTCAAGTATTTTTCCAGCTCCTTCGCCAAAACCTCCCCCAGCATGGGAGGCACCGCATTTCCCACCTGCTTGTACTGCTGTGACTGGTTTCCATAAAAGATAAAATCGTCAGGGAAGCTTTGAAGCCTGGCGCTTTCTCTCACCGTAGGAATGCGGTTATATTTATAATGAAAATGGGATCTGTGTCCCGTATTGATGGTGAGGGAGGGCTTTTTGCTGTGATATCGAGTCAGTGCCTCATGGTATTTGTACATTCCCCTGTATTCCTCCGGAAGCGCAAGATAATTTTTGCCCTCCGGAACCAGTGAAATCATCCTTTTTGTTTTTTCAATGGGAACGCTTCCCACGTGATTATAAACCTTTGTTGAATTTTTCCTCATCTCTTTCTGATAGTCAGACATAGGAGGCGTTCTGTACTCCTGAATTTTCTCTCCCCGAAGAATATTTCCATCCTCTGTCTGGAGCGTTGGCAGATCGCTTATGGCTTCTTCACAGGTCACATAATGCTCCGGGTCGAGCTTCCCTTCGGGAAACGAAAAAACACGTTCCGAATCCCGCAGTCCCACAAAAAATACCCTTTTGCGTATCTGAGGAACGCCATAATCCGGCGCAAACAAAAGCCCCGGCACCATTTTGTAGCCGATTTTATCAAAATCCTCCACAATACGTCTGGCGCCCTCTCCTCCTCTGGCCTCCAAAAGCCCCAAAACATTTTCAAGCAATACAGCCTGAGGATTTAAACGCTTTGTCAGCTCAACCATTGCCAGATAGAGGAAATTTCTCTTATCATTGATATCCATGGGGCCTGCGTAGGAAAATCCCTGGCACGGCGGCCCCCCCATAAGCACATCCGGCTTGATTTTCCTTTCCTCCAAAAAGTCCACAATTTTGTCTATATTGTTATGGTCAAATAAATCCAGCTTCATAGCAGCAGCGCCGCCGTGATTCATGCGGAAAGTTTCCAGGGCCGCATCATCCTGATCCACCCCCAGCACCACATGATATCCGGCATCCAAAAATCCCTTTGACAGGCCGCCCGCTCCGGAAAATAAGTCCACACAGGTAAATTGATTCATAGGGAATCCTCTTTCCAAGTATTTCTTCTTTATTTTATATCATACAGCAGATAATGTCCATTATTCCGGACTCAAAAAGCCCGCATGGCAGATATCAGTCAGAATATGCCATGGCATATCATAACATAATTAAAGGCCGCATTCCAGCCTTGCAGGATGAAATTTTGCTCTGTGGGTTAAATTTGCGCTCACCTTATACAAAAAACTGCGGCAGCCAAAGGCTGCCACAGTCTATCGCTTCTGGTTGATGGGCAAAAGCTATTATTTTTTTGTTGCTTTTCTCATATAAAGTGTTATAATTAGAGACATGGAAGCATAGCTCAGCCGGGATGAGCGTTCGCCTCACACGCGAAAGGCCAGGGGTTCGAGCCCCCTTGCTTCCATTTTTTATTTCAGGCCGCAGATACGGGATTTTGCTGGAAAATCAAGTGTTTGCGGCCTGTTTTGTTTCTCTGGTGATAATGCGATTTTATTTAAAATTTGTCATATTTATATCATTTTTTGTCATGGAATTTGTCATGAGAAAGTTTAGCGTATTGCTAATTTATTCTATGATTTGCTCTTTATGCGAAAACCACTCAGAAAAAAAATGTCTCATTTGCTCATAAAGGAGCTGCCGCATCAATGATTAAAATCGTAGATACAGCAGCTATTTTCTTACGCCGACACGATAATCGCGTCAAACCCTTCTACTTTCAGCTTCTGCAGCATCTTCTGGGCATTGTCCTTAACTGCATAGGCTCCTACCTGCACCCGGTACAGCTGGCCAGCTTCTCCGCTTACGGCTCCCTCCTCCGGTGTCAAATCTTCCTCCGGTGCTTCCTCATCTGCTGCGCTGGTGCCCGTAATGCCTCGTACAATGGCAGATGCCATGCTCTTGTAGTCGTACAGCTCCACATCGTCCTTGTCATCTGTAAAGCAGCACTCAACCAGCATGGCCGGGGCCTTGGTGTGCTTGAGTACATAAAGGCTGGGCCGCACCTTCACGCCTGCCACAGGATAGGTATTGTCCTTCCGCTTAGTATAGCCAAGATCTGCGATTGCATCCGCAACGCCTGCGGCATAGGATGCAGCGGCGCTGTCCGGGCTGTAGATAAATACCTCTGTGCCCCCTGTCTTTCCGTCCCCTGAATAATCATTGCGGCCACCATTGAAATGAAAGGACACGTCCAAATCTACCTCGTTTGCATTGCACTTCTCTACAATCTTTTTCAGCACATCCGAAGCATTTTTTCCGTCATTGACCGTGCAGTCAAAGACAGTGTGCCCCAGGATGCGGAGCTGCCGGATGGCCTCGTCCTTTACCTTCCTGTTTTCTGTGGACTCTTTAATGATACCGATGCCTCCGCATCCAGTCATCCCGTCCGGGTTGTGTCCTGCATGTACGTTAATTCTCATTTTCCTCTTCCTCTCTTTCTTCCTGTCCTGCGACAGCTGCTTTTGCTTCTACCTGCTGCTTTATGTATTTCACAACAGGCATCATAAACGGCGGCATGGTCACTCCGATATCCAGCATATTTTCCAGGATGCTGATGATCTCGTTGACTACGAGCCATACTGCCGCTATAGTGGCTACAACGAAGGGAATGGTGATGTCCACGCCTGCGCAGTCCACAGCATAGTTTATCAGGACATCAATCCAGGCTCCCACCAGCACCAAGAGCCACTGGCACACCTTTTTTATGATACCCCTGATGCTCCGATAGCTGCTGATACCTCCATCCCCCCGGTATTTTGCCGCGCAGAGGCCCGTTGCATAGTCAATGATATTGCATCCCACCAGAAGAAATACAGGCACAGCCAGAATGCCAAGCCAGCTCATGAGTGCGGATATTACCGCCGTTACAGTTACCTTTAC
>NZ_CALWMU010000009.1:0-91598 GCF_944382095.1 Candidatus Acetatifactor stercoripullorum | reverse complement strand
TTCCATAAGGTTCCGGGGCGAGAGGTTCCGGAGTCCTGCGGGAAGCGTGGAAAGATCCAGTGTCCGGTTTTGAGGGTACAGCGAAAGAAAGGAAAGAGCAGCTATCTGCTCTTTTTTTAGTGCCTGCTTTTGTCTATGAAAATTTTCTATAATAAAAGTATGTATTTTTTTAGATTATTGTTTCTTTTTTTGTTAAATATGATATAATATATCCATGTGAAACAAGTCTCAATCGGTTAATGCAGTTGGGAAAACAGCGAGGTGGAAAATGGATACAAATATTTTACTTGAAAATGGAACAAATGAGTTGGAAGTGCTTGAATTTACGCTGGCAGGCAATTCGTATGGCATAAATGTGGCAAAAATCAGAGAAATTATTACATATCAGCCTGTCACACCGATTCCGAATTCACATCCCAGTATTGAGGGGATTTTTATGCCTCGTGATACCATGATTACGGCAATCGATTTAAAGAATTGTCTCGGAAGAGGAGAGTCGGAACCCAAGGGCTTGTTTATTGTGACGAATTTCAATAAATTGGATATTGCATTTCATGTGGAGAGTGTGCTGGGAATTCACAGGGTTTCCTGGGCGGATATAATTAAGCCTGATGTTACCATATCAGCTGCAGATGAAAGCGTTGCCACAGGTATTATCAAGAAGGACGGAAAGCTTATTATCATCCTGGACTTTGAGAAAATTGTGAGCGATATCAATCCGGAGACTGGGCTTAAGATGTCTGAGCTTTCTGAGCTTGGTCCGAGAACAAGGAGCAATGTTCCGATCTTGATTGCAGAAGATTCTCCGCTGTTAAATAAATTGATTGTAGATTCGCTGAAAAAAGCGGGATACGACAACCTGATACATACGGAAAACGGAAAACAGGCGTATGATGTTATCATGCAGTGCAAGGAAGACGGTACGCTGAAGGATCATGTGAGATGTGTGATCACGGACATTGAAATGCCGGAAATGGATGGACACAGGCTGACGAAGCTTTTGAAATCCGATGATACTACAGCAGATATTCCTGTTGTGATTTTTTCCTCCCTTGTCAATGAGGAGATGAAACGCAAAGGAGAGGCGCTGGGAGCAGATGCCCAGCTCTCAAAGCCGGAGATCGGTAATCTGGTAAAAATTATTGATCAGCTTGTTTCAGAGAAGCATTTAGATAAGTAAGGACAGAAAAGGCCGGGAGTGCTCCCGGTTTTTTCCATATGAAGGGGTTTTCCCGGAAGAAAGCAGTGAAAGAAAAATGAAGGTAATACCCGTTAAAGGGGTGAGAGGTAAGCAATGGATAAGACAATTCCTGAGAAAATAGAACAGGCAGATATGGTCCTTGTGGGAATTGGTGAGGAGTTTAACAATGTAAGGCGTTTTCGCCAAAGGAAGGCGTACCGCAAGACAGAAGAGGCATTGAACCGATCTGAAGCCGCCTGGCTTCTGCCTGCCTATGAGAGCTATTGCAGGGGCGAGAAAGACCATGAGGTGTCCGACGGATTGTGCAGGCTGGCTGAGAGACTGAAAGATAAGAATTATTTTGTGGTTTCCGTATCTACAAATGATGAGGTGGCTGATGTGCCGTGGAAAGAGGGAAGGCTTGTAATGCCTTGCGGTTCCTGGAGAGGGAAACAGTGCGCCAGAGGGTGTTCGGATGTGCTGTGTAAGACCGGGGAAGAGGACAAAAAAGTATTAAATCATTATTTTACTGTTTTAGAAGAAAAAGCCCAGGACGAAGAGGAGCTGCCTTTGTGGACCCAGGGAGCAATAGGCATCTGTCCGGTGTGCGGAAGCCCTTTAGTCTTAAACAATATATATGCGGATGTATATAATGAAAAGGGATACCTGGAGCAGTGGGAAACCTACCGGAAATGGCTTCAGGGTACGTTGAATCGGAAACTGCTGATACTGGAGCTGGGCGTGGGACTTAAGTTTCCTTCCGTGATCCGCTGGCCCTTTGAAAAGATTGCCTTTTTTCAGCAGAAGGCGGAATTTTATCGTGTAAATGAGAAGCTGTATCAGTTATCAGAGGAATTGAAGGGGAAAGGTGTCTCCATTGCCAAGAATTCAATTGATTGGCTGCAAATCCTGTGATAAACTATAAAAAGTAATAAGCACAATGAGAAAGCAGAGGAAAATGGTATATGCCTTCACAAGACGATTATCTGGACAGCCTGTTAAAGGATTTAAACAATGAGGAAGCAGGCGGACAAACCGGTGAAAAAGAAAAGACAGAGGACGCTGCGCAGATAGACATGAGTGATATCGAAGCTCTTTTGCAGTCCGTTTCTGAGGAGACTGCAAAGACAGATGCCCTGGCCCAGAAAGATGAGAATTCCAAAACGGAGGAAACTCCTGCGGTGGACGATTTGCGGAATATGTCAGAGGATGACATTGAACGTCTGTTGAATTTGGGAAGCGGGCAGGATGCAGATGAAAAGAAAAATCAGCAGGAGGATGTGATGAATCTTCTGGAAGAGTCCGATGACAAGGATCTGCAGGAGATACATGATCTGCTGCAGAAATCTGACAATCATGAGGAAATTGCGGATGACTCGACTGCCTCTTATCAGGAGGAGGCCCCGTCGGAGCCTTCCGGTTCTGATAAAAAGGAAGAGCGGAGAGCCAAAAAAGAGGCCAGACGTGCGGCAAGGGAGGCAAAAAAGGCTCAGAAGAAGGCTGCAAAAGAGGCCAAAAGAGCAGGAAAGCCCAAGGAAGAGGAGAACCCAGAGGATTTCCCAGAGGAACAGGAAATTGCGGATATGCCGGATCTGGGCAAGCTTGAGGCTGAGGCGTCCCAGGAGCACAAAAAAGGGTTTTTCTCCAGAATTCTTGATTTCCTGACTGAGGAGGATGAGGAAGAAGAGGAAAATGAGGATATAAAGCTTTCCCAGGAAAACAAAGATATTTTGAAGGAGATGGATCAGGAAAAAAGGAAGGGAAAGAAAAAGGATAAAAAAGCTTCCAGGAAGGCCAAAAATGCGTCAGGGGAAGGAAAGGAAGAGGGAGGCTCTCGGAAAAAGAAGAAGGCCAAAAAGACTCCGAAGAAAGAAAAGGAAAATCTTCCTCTGCCGGAGGAAGCAAGGCAGCCGGAAAGGAGGCTTCCCAAAAAGAAAGTTATTCTGGTGTCTCTTGTATGTCTTTCATTTGGGCTTACAGTAATCATCATAGCGAACGTTTCCGGAGATTATATGAACAGGATGGATGGCGTGGAGGCCTATTACAGTCAGGACTATATGACCTGCTATCAGAATCTGGTGGGAAGAAATCTGAACGAAAGCGAGCAGGTGATGCTGGGGAAATCAGAGAGTATTTTGAGAATCAGGCTTTGGATCAGAGAATATGAGCTGTTTGTGGAGGAAGGATTGGAGACAGAGGCTCTGGACAGCCTGCTGCAGTCCGTATATGCCTATCCCTCTTTATATGAATATGCCGGTCAGTGGAATGCCCAAAGCGAGGTGACGGCTGAGTATGCTCAAATTTTGCAGATTTTATCAGAAAAATACAATTTGACCCAGGAACAGGCGCAGGAAATCATAGCTGTGCCCGACGATGTGGAATATACAATCATTGTCACGGCTATTTCCCAGGGAACGGATTATGAGGACTGGAAGAATCAACAGGCAAGGGAGCAGGCTGCCAAACAGGAAGCCCAGCAGCTTGCAGATCAGCTGCCGGAGGAAACGGAGCTTTCAGAAGAAATCTTTATAGACAACATAGCGTAGCGGGAGACAGTATGATTGCGATAATTGATTATGATGCAGGGAATATCAAAAGTGTGGAAAAGGCCTTGCAGTTTTTGGGAAAAGAGGCGGTAATCACCAGGGACAGAGACACCATACTGAAAGCGGATGGCGCAATTCTGCCAGGGGTTGGGGCCTTTGGAGACGCCATGGAAAAGCTGCATTCTTATGGGCTGTCAGATACCATTCATGAATATGTGGCGGGCGGAAAGCCTTTTCTTGGCATCTGCCTTGGCCTGCAGCTTCTCTTTGAGAGCAGTGAGGAAAGTCCGGGAGTGGAGGGACTGCATATTCTGGAGGGGAAGATTCTGCGGATTCCAGAGGCAGAGGGATTAAAAATTCCCCATATCGGATGGAACAATCTCCGCTGTCCCCAGGAAGGAAAAGGACTTTCGGGAAGGCTGTTTCTTGGACTGGAGGAGAATCCCTATGTATATTTTGTTCATTCCTATTATCTGCAGGCGGCAGATGAGAGTATCGTAACGGCTGCAGCGGATTATGGCGTTGAGATTCACGCGTCAGTGGAAAAGGGTAATATTTTTGCCTGTCAATTTCACCCGGAAAAAAGCTCAAAGACAGGGCTTAAAATACTGCAGAATTTTATTCATATCACGGAGGAGACGGTATGCACACAAAAAGAATCATTCCCTGCCTGGACGTAAAGGATGGAAGAGTGGTAAAGGGTGTGAATTTTGTGAACTTCCGGGATGCAGGTGACCCGGCGGAGGCGGCGGCCGCATATGACAAAGCCGGGGCGGATGAATTGGTTTTTTTAGACATTACCGCATCGGCGGACAACAGAGCCACACAGCTTGCGTGGGTGAGACAGGTTGCCTCACAGGTGTTTATACCCTTTACCGTGGGAGGAGGAATCCGTTCCATAGAGGATTTCAGAGCAATACTGCGGGAGGGGGCTGATAAAATATCCGTCAATTCCGCAGCCATCATGAATCCGCAGCTGATCAGCGAGGCTGCAGAGAAATTCGGCAGCCAGTGTGTTGTGGTTGCCATAGACGCAAAAAGGAGACAGGACGGCAGCGGCTGGAATATTTATAAAAACGGAGGCCGGGTGGATATGGGCATCGACGCAGTGGAGTGGGCGGTAAAGGCACAGGCTCTGGGCGCCGGTGAAATCCTTCTCACCAGCATGGACGGGGACGGCACAAAGGAAGGATATGACCTGGCCCTTACGAAAGCGGTAGCTGAGGCGGTGGGGATTCCGGTGATTGCCTCCGGGGGTGCAGGCAGGCTGGAACATTTTTACGAAGCCTTGCACGATGCCAAAGCGGAGGCCGTGCTTGCGGCATCTTTGTTTCATTACAGAGAGCTGGAAATCCGCCAGGTGAAAGAATACTTAAGAGAGAAAGGCATCAGTGTCCGTCTGTAGGACATAAGGAAGGTGAGAATTGTGGGCATGATTGACAATGACTGGCTGCAGGAGCTGGGAGCAGAATTTCGAAAGCCCTATTACAGAAAACTGTATGAGTTTGTGAAGCAGGAGTATAATACCACTCAGGTCTTTCCGCCAGCGGAGGATATCTTTAATGCGTTTCATCTCACCCCCTTAAGCCAGGTAAAAGTTGTCATTATCGGGCAGGACCCCTATCATAATGTAGGACAGGCCCATGGGCTGTGCTTTTCAGTGAAGCCGGATGTGGAGATTCCGCCGTCTTTGGTGAATATTTATCAAGAGCTTCACGATGATCTGGGATGCTACATTCCCAATAACGGATATCTGGTAAAATGGGCAAAGCAAGGGGTTCTGATGCTGAATACGGTGCTTACGGTACGGGCGCACATGGCCAATTCCCATCACGGCAAGGGCTGGGAGGAATTTACAGATGCTGCCATCCGGGCTTTGAACAAGCAGGATCGTCCTATTGTTTTTATATTATGGGGACGGCCCGCCCAAATGAAAAAGAGCATGCTGGACAATCCCAGGCATTTGATTTTGGAGGCTCCCCATCCAAGCCCTCTGTCCGCTTACAGAGGATTTTTTGGGAGCAGACCCTTCAGCAAGACAAATGAATTTTTACAGGAGCATGGGGAAACACCCATAGACTGGCAGATAGAGAATGTATAGAAAGAGGAGTATTTATGGAAAAAAAGGCATTTGTAACAAAGGAAATGGTTGAGGAGATTGTAAAGACTTATCCTACGCCATTTCATATTTATGACGAGAAGGGAATCAGAGAAAATGCCAGGGCTCTGAAGGAGGCCTTTGGGTGGAATAAGGGATATAAGGAATTTTTTGCAGTCAAAGCCACTCCCAACCCATTTCTGATTCAAATACTGCGGGAATATGGCTGCGGCTGTGACTGCTCCTCCCTGACAGAGCTGATGCTCAGCGACGCTATGGGAGTGCGCGGGGAGGATATTATGTTTTCCTCCAATGACACACCAGCCCACGAGTTTGCCTATGCGGCAAAGCTTGGTGCAACCATCAATCTGGATGATATCACCCATATTGATTTTCTGGAAAAAACAATAGGATACATTCCTAAAACCATAAGCTGCCGCTATAATCCGGGAGGATATTTTTCCATCAGCAATAATATTATGGACAATCCCGGGGATGCAAAATATGGCTTTACCACAGAGCAGATGTTTGAGGGCTTCCGTATCCTGAAGGAAAAGGGCGTAGAGAATTTTGGCATTCATGCGTTCCTTGCAAGCAATACGGTGACCAATGAGTATTATCCGGTATTGGCAAAAACACTGTTTGAGCTGGCGGTAAAATTAAAGGAGGAGACAGGAGCCCATATTACCTTTATCAATCTGTCCGGAGGCATTGGCATTCCCTACAGTCCAGATCAGGAGCCCAATGACATCAGGGCCATTGGTGAAAGTGTGCGTAAGGTGTATCAGGAAATTTTAGAGCCTGCAGGAATGGGGGACGTGGCCATCTATACGGAGCTGGGGCGTTTTATGATGGGGCCTTACGGTCATCTGGTGACTAAAGTGATTCATGAAAAGCATACCCACAAGGAATATGTGGGCGTTGACGCCTGTGCTGTGAACCTGATGCGTCCTGCCATGTACGGAGCGTATCATCACATTACGGTTCTGGGAAAGGAAAATCTTGCCTGTGATCACAAATATGACGTAACAGGCTCTCTGTGTGAGAACAATGATAAGTTTGCGGTGGACAGAATGCTTCCGGAGGTGCAAATCGGAGATTACCTTGCCATTCATGACACCGGCGCTCACGGGTTTGCCATGGGATATAATTACAATGGCAAGTTAAAGTCGGCAGAGCTTTTGCTTCGGGAAAACGGAAAAGTGGAGCTGATTCGGAGGGCGGAGACTCCCAGGGATTATTTTGCAACCTTCGACTGCTTTGACATTTATCAGAAAATAGATTGGAATGCGTAAAATGAGATATCCGAAATTTTTGCCTGAAAAAGGAACCATAGGCTTTGTGGCTCCCTCCTTTGGATGCGGAATAGAGCCTTACCGCAGCGCTTTTGAGAATGCGCAGAAAAAGTTTAAGGAGATGGGCTTTGGCCTGAAGCTTGGGCCGAACTGCTATGCCGAGGAAGGGGTGGGCATCAGCAATGAGCCAAGACTCTGTGCAGAGGAGCTGATGGAAGCTTACTGTGCAGATGACAGTGACTGTCTGATCTCCTGCGGCGGCGGTGAGCTGATGTGCGAGGTGCTAAGCTGGATGGATTTTGAGAAAATAAAGAAAGCGGCCCCCAAATGGTATATGGGCTATTCCGACAACACCAATATGACCTATCTGCTGGCCGCTCTCTGTGATACGGCTTCTATCTATGGCCCCTGTGCAGCGGCCTTCGGCATGGAACCGTGGCACCCCTCTTTGGAGGATGCCATGAGGCTTTTGCGGGGAGAGAAGAACCGGGAGGGCAATTACGCGGTACAGGGATATGACAAATGGGAAAAGGAGTCCTTGAAAAGCCCTGAAAATCCTCTGGCTCCTTACCATGTGACGGAAAACCTGTCCATAAGAACTTATTTGGGAGAGGAGGAATGCACCGGGAGGGATGTGCCTGTGACCTTTCAGGGAAGGCTGCTGGGAGGCTGTATGGACTGCCTGGTAAATCTCTTGGGAACCCGATTTGACCGGACCGGTGAATTTATAGAAAGATACAAGGAGGATGGCATTATCTGGTTTTTGGAAGCCTGTGACCTCAATGTCTTTGCCATCCGAAGAGCCATGTGGCAGATGGAGGAGGCCGGCTGGTTTCGATATGTGAAGGGATTTTTGGTGGGAAGACCTCTTTGCTTCGGACAGGAAATGATGGGGCTTGACGCTTACCAGGCAGTACTGAAGGTGGCGGGCAGCAAGAATGTGCCGGTGATTATGGATGTGGATCTGGGACATCTGCCCCCTATGATGCCGGTTATCGTGGGAAGCATGGGAGAGGTTTCCGTACGGGGAAATCATATTGACATCACATATCATCTCTGCTGAGATGAAAAAAAATCCAGGGTATGAAACCCTGGATTTTTTGGACTGCCGGCAATGGGACTTGAACCCATACGTGGTTGCCCACAACAGATTTTGAGTCTGCCTCGTCTGCCATTCCGACACGCCGGCATTTGTGATGCAAAACCGTGATTTATGGTTGTGATTCACGGCTGTAATTCACGGCTGTAATTCACAGCTGTGATCCCCTCACAACAGAGATTATTCTAACACAGAAATCGGTTCTTGACAAGTGATTTTTTCTTTTCTTTTTCCTCAAGATGTTGTATAGTAAATGTGTATGTGTAAATGCTGATAATGGTGGGATAGCGTATGGACTGCAAAGAATTTGAACGGATGATTCCCGATTTTATTGCACGGAAGCTTGACTTTCAGAATCTGATAAAATTTAAGGATCACATGGAGCATTGCGCAGACTGCAAGGAGGAGCTTGTGATTCAGTTTCTTGTGTCAGAGGGTATGCAGCGCCTGGAGGAAGGAGATGCCTTTGACCTGCAAAATGAGCTTAAGGAACGGCTGGAGGACGCAGGACGCAAGATAAAATTCCACAGCAGCTTTCTTGTGGCGGGAGCAGTTTTGGAGATTGCCGCAGTGATTGCCCTTGCGGGAACGGTAGTGTGGCTGATTTCTTAGGGCAGGCTGTGCAGGCAGCTGTTCGCCGCAAAGCCGATAATAGAAAACCAGCATAGAAATGAGGATGAAAATGGCTGAAAAATTAGTATTGATTGATGGACACAGTATTTTGAACCGGGCCTTTTACGGAGTCCCCGATTTAAGCAACGCACAGGGACTGCACACCAATGCCATTTATGGATTCCTCAATATTATGTTTAAGATTCTGGAGGAGGAGAGGCCCGATTATCTGGCGGTTGCCTTTGACGTGCATGCGCCCACCTTCCGTCACGAGATGTATGCGGATTATAAGGGTACCAGAAAGCCCATGCCCCAGGAGCTCAGAGAGCAGGTGCCGGTGATGAAGGAGCTTCTGCAGGCAATGAATGTGGTGATTGTGGAGCAGGCCGGATTTGAGGCGGACGATCTGCTGGGGACGCTGGCCAGGAAGGCACAGGCAGCAGGCATAGAGGTTTCCCTGGTATCGGGAGACAGGGATCTTCTGCAGATTGCCACGGATCACATTAAGATCAGAATTCCCAAGACCAAAATGGGAAAAACCGAGATAGAGGATTATTATGCACAGGACGTGCAGAAAGCATGGCAGGTGACGCCTCAGCAGTTTATTGAGCTGAAGGCGCTGATGGGGGATACCTCCGACAATATTCCCGGTGTTCCCAAGGTGGGGGCGAAAACTGCGGAAGCGCTGATGACGCAGTATGGTTCACTGGATAATATTTATGCGCATGTACAGGAGATATCCAAAAAAAGCATTCGGGAATCCCTCATAGAAAATAAGGAGCTGGCATATTTGAGCAGAGACCTGGCTGCCATTAAAACGGATTGTGACATAGAACTGGACTATGAGGCGGCCCGGGCGGAGGGCTATTATACCAAAGAGGCCTATTTGATTTTAAAAAAGCTGGAATTCAAAAATCTTCTGGATCGTTTTGACGGGGAACAGACCGCGGTTGAGGAAGGGGGAATCAGGGATTCCTTCAGGCGGCTTGAAAGCCTTTCTGCATGCCTTGAGACGCTTAAACGGGCAGAGGAAGCCTCTCTTGTGGGACTGCTTTTGGCTAAAGAGGGGGAAAGTCTGTTTGGCATTGCCCTTTCTCTGGATGATGGTGTGTATTTTTATGAGGCTGTCCCTGAGGATAGGGAGGCACTTTCAGGGGCTCTTGCGAGGCTCTCCCAAAATACGGCGATCTCTACCTTTGACATCAAGAAACAGTATGCCTATCTGTGTCAGGAGAGCACAGAGAAATATTTTGATATTTTAATCGGAGCCTATCTTTTAAATCCGCTGAAAAGCGATTACAGCATAGAGACCATTGCCTCGGAGCACTTAAACCTGACCATTCCCGGGAAGGTGGAGACCTTTGGAAAGCTTAAGCTTTCGGAGGCCTTTGGGAAGCAGCCCGAAAAGTGCATGGAATATTACTGCTTTGGCGCTTATGTGTGCGCAGCGGCTTTTGGAGTGCTTCGGGATAAGCTTAAGGAAACGCAGATGGATCATCTGATGGATGAAATAGAAATGCCCCTTTCTCTGGTGCTTTATGACATGGAAAAAGAAGGTGTGGAGGTGCGCAGAGAGGAGCTGAAGGCTTATGGGGACGCACTGGTGAGCAGAATCGAGGAGCTGGAAAAGTCCATCCATGCCCAGGCGGGAGTGGAATTTAACATCAACTCACCCAAACAGCTGGGCGAGGTGCTATTTGAAACCATGGGCATCCCCGGAGGAAAAAAGACCAAGACAGGGTATTCCACGGCAGCAGATGTGCTGGAAAAGCTGGCGGAGGAATATCCTATTGTAAAGGATATTCTGGAGTACAGAGGCCTTGCAAAGCTGAAATCCACCTATGCGGACGGACTGGCCGCTTATATTGGCGCGGATCACCGCATTCACACTAATTTCAACCAGACCATAACGGCTACAGGGCGTATCAGCTCCACAGAGCCGAATCTGCAGAATATTCCCATGCGGATGGAGCTGGGAAGGCGTATCCGCAAGGTGTTTGTGCCAAAGGAAGGCTATGAATTTATGGATGCCGATTATTCGCAGATTGAGCTGCGTGTTCTGGCTCATATGTCCGGGGATGAACAGCTCATTGAGGCCTATAAGATGGACCAGGATATCCACCGGATTACGGCGGCCAAGGTGTTCCACACGCCCTTTGAGGAGGTGACGGACCTGCAGAGAAGAAATGCCAAGGCGGTGAATTTTGGTATTGTGTACGGTATCAGCTCCTTTGGCCTCAGCCAGGACTTGAGCATCAGCAAAAAGGAGGCGGCAGAGTATATCAGTCAGTATTTTGCCACTTATCCCAAAGTCAAGGAATTTTTGGACGGGCTGGTGGCGGAAGCCAGACAAAAGGGCTATGTGACCACCCTGTTTCATAGAAGGCGCCCGGTGCCGGAGCTGTCCTCCTCTAACTTTATGCAGCGCTCCTTTGGGGAACGGGTAGCCATGAATTCTCCCATTCAGGGCACGGCTGCAGATATTATCAAGATTGCCATGATCCGGGTATGGAGGGCTCTGCGGGAGGCGGGACTAAAATCCAAGCTGATTCTGCAGGTGCATGACGAGCTTTTGATCGAGACCCTTAAGGAGGAAGAGGAGCAGGTTCGGAAAATCCTTTCCGAAAATATGAAGTCGGCAGCAGATCTGGCGGTGACTCTGGAGGTGGATCTGCATACCGGCGAAAACTGGTATGAGGCGAAATGATGAAGGTGCGTTTTATTGGGATTACGGGAGGCGTAGGCTCGGGGAAATCGGAGCTTCTGCGTTATATTGCAAAGCACTATAAATGTGAGATTTATCTTGCGGATGAGGTGGCCCATCTGGTAAAGCTGCCGGGAACTCCTTGCTTTCACAGCCTGGTAGAACTCTTGGGGAAGGAAATTTTGGACAAAGACGGACAGATTGACAAGACTGCTATGGCGGACAGGATTTTTTCCGATGAGAAATGCTTAGAACAGGTCAATGAGATTGTACATCCGGCGGTGAAGGAATTTCTTTTGGAGCGGTATAGGCAGGCCAGGGAAAATCCTGACATTGAATTATTTTTTGTGGAGGCCGCCCTTTTGGTGGAAGGGGGCTATGGACAGATCGTGGATGAGCTGTGGTATGTGTATGCAGCGGAGGATGTACGCAGAGAACGGCTTCGCAGGGCCAGGGGCTATGCGCCTGAAAAGATAGAGGGAATCATGAACAGTCAGCTGTCGGAGGAGGAATTCAGAAGAGCCTGTGACTTTGTCATAGATAACAGCGGATCCCTGGAGGACAGCTATCGTCAGATCAATAAGAAACTGGAGGCTTTTACATGGCAGGAGTAAGGGAAAAACAGGGACAGCTGGTATTTGGCCTGGACATTGGCACCCGCAGCATTGTGGGAACCGTAGGATATAAAAGCGGCGGCAGCTTTCATGTGACGGCACAGCGGGTGAAGGAGCACGAGACCAGGGCTATGCTGGACGGGCAGATACACGATATCGGCAAGGTGGGAGAGACCATCTCCCAGGTGAAAGCACAGCTGGAGCAGGATCTGAACAGAGAGCTTACAGAGGTATGTATTGCGGCGGCGGGCCGTGTGCTGCGGACTGTGACCACTTATACGGAGCATACCTTTGAAAGTGAGCGGGAGATTCTGGCAGAGGATATCTATTCCCTGGCTGCCATGGGAGTGGAAAAGGCGTATGAGGAGTTTCAGAAAGACAATGACACGGACGTAAAGTTTTACTGTGTGGGATATACGCCCATGCGCTATTATATGAACGGCTACCAGATTGGAAATCTGGAGGGACATAAGGCCAAGACAATCGGAATTGATCTGATTGCCACCTTTCTCCCGGATGATGTGGTGGACGGGCTGTATAAGGCTGTGGAGCTGGCCGGGCTTCATGTGGCAAATCTGACGCTGGAGCCCATCGCCGCCATACAGGTGGCGATCCCGGAAAAATTCCGTATGCTGAATCTGGCGCTGGTGGACGTTGGGGCGGGCACCAGCGATATCTCCATTACAAAGGAAGGCACCATAGTGGCTTACGGCATGATACCGGTAGCCGGGGACAGCCTGACGGATATTCTGGTGCAGCACTGTCTTGTGGATTTTGATACAGCGGAGCAGATCAAACGCAAGGCCGGAGAAATGGAAACGGTGGAATATACGGATATTCTGGGACTGCCTCAGACCATCTCCTCTAAGGAGGTGATGGAGCTTTTGGAGGAGGCAGTGGCCAGAATGACAAAGCTGGCAGCAGACTGCATCAAGGAGTTAAACGGCGATAAATCTGTCAGCGCAGTGTTCGTGGTAGGCGGAGGGGGAATGATTCCCGGGTATACTGAGAAGCTGGCGGCAGAGCTGGGAATTGCAAAGGAACGAGTAGCCATCCGCGGCCAGGAAGTGATGCAGAATATTCAGTTTGAGATAGAAAACGCCAGAAACGATGCCATGATGGTGACTCCCATCGGCATCTGCTTAAGCTATTATGAGCAGAGCAACAATTTTATCTTCGTGGAATTTAACAAGGTGCGCATAAAGCTGTATGACAATGGAAGGATATCCGTGGCGGATGCGGCCATGCAGGCAAAATTCCCCAATGAGGCACTTTTCCCAAGGCGGGGACAGGCTCTCACCTTTTCAGTGAACGGCAAGAACCGAATGATTAGAGGAGAGCAGGGGGAATCGGCTGTGATCCGTGTAAATAAGGATCCGGCGGACATCCATACCCAAATACACAGCGGGGACAAGATAGAGATCACCGCTTCCACCACCGGGGCGGCAGCCTCCCTGGAGCTTGGCCGGCTTTCGGAGCTTTCGGAACGGCTTCATGTTTTTGTGAACGGAGCAGGCATTGACATTCCCAAAACCGCTTATGTGAATGGGAATAGAGAAAATGAATTTTACCTGATCCGGGAGGGCGACGCCATACAGGTACATAATTATTATACGGTATCGGAGATCGCTGAATTTCTGGATGTGCCGCTGGGGGAAAATATTCTGGTGAATGAAACGGCGGCCAGGCCGGAGACAAGGGTATATGAAAACTTTACCCTGACATGGGACATGGAAGCGGAGAAGCCTTCAGAGAACCGGCATACTCCGGAGGAGGAAAACCTGCGGGAGGAGAAGCACCCGGAAGAAAAGCAGGCTTCCAAGACAGATGCGCCGGCAGAGAAACAGGAGGCGCCAAAGAGTCCCGACCAAAAAGAAAACAATGAAGTGACTGTAACAGTCAACGGCGCGCCTGTTGTGTTATCTGATAAAAAGAGCTATGTGTTTGTGGATGTATTTGACTTTATAGATTTTGACTTAAGGGACTCCAGAGGGCGCAGCATCGTGACCAACATAAATGGCAGGCCGGCTCAGTATATGGAGGCTTTAAACGGCGGCGAGGTCATAGAAATATACTGGAAATAGAGGAAAGAGAGACTTAAATTATGAGATTATGCAGTATTGCAAGCGGAAGCAGCGGAAACTGCATCTATGTGGGCTCTGAGGCCACGCATCTGCTTGTGGACGTGGGAATCAGCGGAAAAAGGACAGAGTGCGGTCTGCATACGCTGGGAATTACAGGAGCTGATCTGGACGGTATTTTGGTGACCCATGAGCATATGGACCATATCAACGGTCTGGGGGTCATGGCCCGCAAATACAATGTTCCCATTTATGCCACGAAAGGCACCATAGAGGCTATTAAGGAATGCACCACCATCGGAAGGATTGAGGACTCTCTTTTTCGAGAGGTTTACGAGGATGAAAAGCTGATCATCAAGGACCTGACGGTGAACCCCATGCGGATTTCCCATGATGCGGCCCAGCCTGTGGCCTACCGCATCGGATACGGCAGCAAACGAGTGGGAATTTGTACGGACCTGGGGGTTTATAACGATTATACCGTGGAGTGCCTAAAGGGCATGGATGCGGTTTTGCTGGAAGCAAACCATGATGTGAATATGCTTCAGGTAGGCCCGTACCCTTATTATCTGAAGCAGCGCATTTTGGGAGATAAGGGGCATTTGTCCAATGAAAATTCGGGAAGGCTGCTTGGCCGGATTCTGCACGATGGGCTCCAGACCATTCTTCTGGGGCATTTAAGCAAGGAAAACAATCTGCCGGAGCTTGCCTACGAGGCGGTGCGTATGGAGATCACCATGGGGGATAACCCATACAATGGCGGAGATTTCAGGCTTATGGTGGCGGGGAGAAACGAAGTTTCCCCCATTATCAATATTGCGTAATAACAAGGGAGGAGAATGGAGGAAGAATGAAAAGAACAATTATTACGGTAGTAGGACGGGATACAGTGGGAATCATTGCCAGGGTGTGCACTTATCTTGCGGAAAACGGAATCAATATTCTGGATATTTCCCAGACCATTGTACAGGGATATTTTAATATGATGATGATCGTGGATACCAGCCAGGGAAAAAAGGCCTTTGGGGAAATGGCCGACGAGCTTTCGGCCCTGGGAGATGAAATCGGCGTGGTGATCAAGTGCCAGAAGGAAGAAATCTTCGACAAAATGCACCGCATTTGAGGTGAAAGGCTGGAATGTGCAGAAACAGTGAGGAAACGAGGAAAAAATGATTAATTTATATGAAGTGACGGAAACCAACAAAATGATAGAAGAGGAAAATCTCGACGTGCGTACCATCACGCTGGGAATCAGTCTTTTAGACTGTGTGGATTCCGATCTGGAAGCCCTGAAAGAAAAAATATATTGTAAGATTTATGAGGCGGCAAAGGATTTGGTGGCCGTGGGAGAGGAAATTGCAAGAGAATTTGGCATACCCATTGTGAATAAGAGAATTTCCGTAACGCCCATTGCCCTTGTAGGGGGAGCGGCCTGCAAAACAGTCGAGGATTTTACACAGATTGCACAGACCCTTGACAGGGCTGCCAAAGAGGTGGGCGTAAATTTTATCGGGGGCTATTCTGCACTTGTGAGCAAGGGTATGACTCCGGCGGACGAACTGCTGATCCGCTCCATCCCCCTGGCCCTCTCCTCCACGGAAAGGGTGTGCAGCTCCGTGAATCTGGGTTCTACCAAAACCGGAATCAATATGGACGCCGTAAGGCTCATGGGAGAAATTGTCAAAGAGACTGCCAGATGCACTAAGGAGGAGGACTCCCTTGGCTGTGCAAAGCTGGTGGTATTCTGCAATGCGCCGGATGACAATCCCTTTATGGCAGGAGCCTTTCACGGCGTGACGGAGTGCGACAAGGTGATAAACGTGGGCGTAAGCGGCCCCGGAGTGGTAAAGACTGCTCTGGAGCAGGTGCGGGGAGAAAGCTTTGAGATTTTGTGTGAGACCATCAAGAAAACAGCCTTTAAGGTGACCCGGGTGGGGCAGCTTGTGGCAAAAGAGGCATCCAAGCGCTTACAGGTTCCCTTTGGCATTGTGGATTTGTCCCTGGCCCCCACTCCTGCCATCGGCGACAGTGTGGCGGACATTCTCTGTGAGATGGGGCTGGAGTATGCAGGCGCGCCGGGCACCACTGCAGCCCTTGCGCTTTTAAACGATCAGGTAAAAAAAGGGGGCGTTATGGCTTCCTCCTACGTGGGGGGACTCAGCGGCGCGTTTATCCCTGTCAGCGAGGATCAGGGAATGATCGATGCGGTAAAGGCAGGGGCGCTGACCTTGGAAAAGCTGGAGGCAATGACCTGTGTGTGCTCGGTGGGGCTTGATATGATAGCCATCCCCGGAGACACAAAGGCGTCCACCATTTCCGGCATTATCGCAGATGAAATGGCCATAGGCATGGTGAATCAAAAAACCACGGCTGTCCGCATCATTCCCGTGATCGGGAAGGGTGTGGGGGAAACCGTGGAGTTTGGAGGGCTTTTAGGATATGCCCCTATCATGCCTGTAAATTCATTTTCCTGTGATGCTTTTATCAGCAGAGGGGGCAGGATTCCCGCCCCGATTCATAGCTTTAAAAATTAAGCGTCTCAGAGAAGGCTTTTTAGAGAATCACAATGGGAGTGGAATACTCGTTTTCCATACTCCGTTTGGATTTCAGCGCCAGGGTGCTCTGATAAATATTGTTGATGTTTGTTTCCTTTTTGAGCATTTCATAGGCCTCTGTCCCCAGCAGCTTGTCGGCGTCAGCCAGCTTAGTCACAAGGGGGATGGAGGCTTTTTCCTTGATAGCGGACAATAGGGGAGCTGCGTCCCTGCGAAAGCCTAAAACTCTGGCATAGGGAATGTAGTCCATAGCCTGGTAGCGCTCTAAGGTATCGGTATCCATATCCAGCAGAATATGAAGCAGGCATCTGCTGATGCGGGAATAGGTGAGCTCCTTGCTCTTTAGCAGGTCGCAGAAGCCCCGGAAGCTGTCAAAGCGGAACAAATTTTTGCGGATACGGTCCGACAGATCGGAGGACACGTCCAGAAAACGGTCATAGCCGTTTTCCCGCTCGGAAAGCAGCTTATAGTGCAGAGCAAAGGAAAAGTCGTTGATATGTACCGGCTTTGCTGTGAGCAGATACTCTTTTATGATCAAATAGGCGCTTTCCGGCATCTGGCTTTCCAGAAAATCAAAATCCTGGCGGGAAAACACAGCCTGGCGGATGGCAAGGGCGGAGCTTTGATTTTCGCCCAGCCGTCTGTCATGATAATCGGACCCTGCCCGCAGGGTGGTAAAGGGTACGATGGCGCTGTGTCGCCGGGACAGGGCCTTTAAGTATTCAATGCCCAGAATATTGTTGGGGGAGGAGAGCACGTCCTTTTGGGAGCTTAAGGAGGGATCGTACTGAAGCAGTGCATTGGTTCTTGCGTTTGGGTAGGAAAGGCCCTGCCTGAGGTTTCGTTTCAGGCAGCGGACGTATTCGTCAGGCTCCTTAAGGAGGATGTCTGCGATCCGCTTCAAAATACCGATATCTCCGCATTCACTTCCGAAACAGAGATGATCTACCACACCCAGCTTGTCTAAAAGACAAACGGCCCCCGTGGCAAAATATTCCGCGCTGGATGCGGAGTAGCAGGCAGGAATCTCCACTACCAGATCGGCTCCGTTTTTTAGAGCCATTTCTGCGCGTCTGTACTTGTCTAAGAGAGCGGGGATGCCGCGCTGCATAAAGTTTCCGCTCATTGCGATAACGGTGTAATCTGCCCCAAGCTGCCTGCGGGATTCCTCCAGCTGATATTTGTGCCCGTTATGAAAAGGGTTGTATTCTGCAATAATGCCGTTGACCTTCATAGAGATTCCTCCTTTCAAAAAAAGCCTGATAAAAAACGTAAAACCGATAAAATATGTCAAATGGAAATGTGAAAAAAATAACATACTGTGTAAGCGTTTACATTACCTGAATTATCATAAAAAATAATAAAAAAGGCAGTGAGTCTTGTACCTGAAAATGTACAATTTACCGCACATTATGCCTTGTATCTTGTCCTACTATTTAGTATAATATAAATATCTCAGTTTGTTAAGGAAAAAATAACCAAAACAGAAAGGAAAGCGGACGGATAGTCGGAAAGGAGAAAGGGTATATGTCATATATTGACAAAATTAAAGAAAGAGCAAGGCTCGACAAGAAAACAATCGTCCTGCCGGAATCCAACGATAAGAGGACTCTGCTGGCTGCGGCTAAGATTGTGGAAGAGGGAATTGCCGATATCATTATGATCGGTAATGAGGAAAAGATTATGGATGGCGCCGGCTGGCTGGAAGTAGATCTCTCAGGCATTACGGTAGTCAATCCTGCGCTTACGCCTAAGCTGGACGAGTATGTAAATCTCTTGTACGAAACCAGAAAGGCAAAGGGAATGACCCCGGAGAAGGCCAGGGAAATTCTGCTGAATGATTACCTCACCTTCGGCATTGTTATGGTAAAGGCAAACGATGCGGACGGCATGGTGGCAGGGGCATGCCACTCCACGGCAGACACACTGAGGCCCGCTCTTCAGATTCTCAAGACGGCTCCCGGCGTAAAGCTTGTCTCTGCATTTTTCGTTATGGATACCCAGTTTAAGGATCAGGGAGAGGATGGAACCTTTATTTTTGCGGACTGCGGCCTGAATCAGGACCCCACTGCAGAGGAGCTTGCGGCCATTGCGGAATCCTCTTCCAGAAGCTTTAAGTCTCTGGTAGGACCAAAGCCTGTGATCGCAATGCTGAGCCATTCTACAAAGGGAAGTGCAAAGCATGCCCTGGTGGACAAGGTAGTGGAGGCTACCCAGATTGCCCATGAGCAGTATCCTCATCTGACCCTGGATGGAGAGCTGCAGCTGGACGCTGCACTGGTACCCGGTGTTGCAAAATCCAAGGCGCCCGGAAGTCCTGTGGGAGGGAGGGCCAACGTATTGATTTTCCCCAACCTGGATGCAGGAAACATCGGCTACAAGCTGGTGCAGAGGCTGGGAGGTGCGGAAGCATACGGCCCCATGCTTCAGGGAATCGCAAAGCCCGTAAACGATCTTTCCAGAGGATGCTCCTGGCAGGACATTGTGGGTGTTGTGGCGCTGACCTCCGTTCAGGCACAGCTGGTGTAAGGCTGCGGAGACGGTATCCGGTCTGTAAAACATAGAAAGCTTTGTGAGCGCAAAGAAGGAAAGGAAGTAAAGGAAAGACATGAATATTTTAGTTATCAACTGCGGCAGCTCCTCTTTGAAATTTCAGATGATCAATTCCGAGACGGAGCAGTGTATTGCCAAGGGCCTTTGCGAAAGAATCGGCATTGAAGGCAGTATGATTACATATGCTCCTGCAGGCGGGGAAAAGGAAAAAACGGTGACTCCCATGCCGGATCACACAGAAGCTATCCGCCTGGTGCTGGAGGCTTTGACCAATGAAAAAACCGGGGTGGTAAAGAGCCTGGACGAGATTGGAGCGGTGGGCCACCGCATTGTGCACGGGGGAGAAAAATTTGCTGAATCCACCATTATTACGGATGAAGTGATGGCGGCCATCGAAGAGTGCAATGATCTGGCGCCTCTTCATAATCCTGCAAATCTGATCGGTATTAACGCCTGCAAAAAGCTGATGCCCGGTACACCGATGGTGGGCGTGTTTGACACGGCCTTTCATCAGACGATGCCGGAAGAGGCTTATATGTATGGACTTCCCTATGAATATTATAAGAACTATAAAATCAGAAGATACGGCTTCCATGGAACCAGTCATTCCTACGTTTCCAAGAGAGCTGCAGAGCTTCTGGGCAGAAAATATGAAGATTTGAAGATTATTGTATGCCATCTGGGCAACGGAGCCAGCGTATCCGCAGTGAAAAACGGAAAGTGCGTGGATACCTCTATGGGACTGACTCCTCTGGAAGGACTGATCATGGGAACCCGCTGCGGCGATATCGATCCGGCTATCATCGAATTCCTTGCGCATAAAGAGGGTAAGAACATCGATGAGATCATGTCTGTACTCAACAAAAAATCGGGTGTGCTGGGACTTTCTGATAATCTTTCCTCGGACTTCAGAGACTTGGAGGCTGAGTATGAAAAAAATGATCCCAACGCAATACGGACATTAAAAACCTACTGCTATCGAGTGGCAAAATACATCGGTGCTTATGCAGCGGCAATGAACGGCGTGGATGCCATCTGCTTTACGGCAGGCATAGGAGAAAACGGTCCGCTGGTACGCACCCTGGTTTGCGGTTATCTTGGCTATCTGGGGGTAACCCTTGACGAAGAGGCAAATCAAAAGAAGGGTGAAGAGGTGGTTATTTCCACTTCCGACAGCACCACAACAGTGCTGGCTGTTCCCACAAATGAAGAGCTTGCCATCGCAAGAGAGACCGTTCGTCTTGTAAAATAAGGAAGAACACGAAAGAACCCATGGACCAAAGCAAACGGTCTATGGGTTCTTTGAATGAAAAGGTTCTGTTAAAAGTATCACAATATAGAAAGCAATCAGGAATAGAATAAAAAATAATGATGGAGGCGCATATGGCAAAAAACGTAATTGTGGGACAGTCCGGCGGACCTACCGCCGTAATTAATTCCAGCCTGGCGGGGGTGTATAAAACGGCCATGGATCTGGGGGCAGAGAAGGTATATGGAATGCGGCACGGCATTCAGGGCTTTCTGGAAAAGAACATTGTGGATTTGGGAGAGAAGATACGCACGGACCTTGATTTGGAGCTTTTGAAAAGAACGCCCTCTGCGTTTTTGGGCTCCTGCCGCTATAAGCTTCCGGATATCAAGGACAACAGAGAGCTTTTTGATAAAATTTTTGAAATTTTGGATGAATATGAGATATCGGCGTTTTTCTACATCGGTGGAAACGACTCTATGGATACCATAAAAAAGCTGTCTGACTACGCTATATTGATCAGCAGCCCTATTTGCTTTATTGGTGTGCCAAAGACTATAGACAATGACCTTGCGGCTACGGATCATACGCCCGGTTTTGGAAGCGCAGCCAAATACATTGCTTCCGTGACAAAGGAGCTGATCCGGGACGGACTGGTGTACGACATTCAGAATGTAACCGTAATTGAGATCATGGGACGGAATGCGGGATGGCTTACCGGAGCGGCGGCTCTTGCGGCCAGCGAGGACTGTGAGGGTGTGGATATGATTTATCTGCCGGAGCTGCCCTTTGATGTGGATTTGTTTGTAGAGCGGGTAGGGAAGCTTCTGCAGAAGAAAAAGTCTGTGGTGATTGCAGTGTCGGAGGGTGTTAAGACTGCGGATGGAAAATATGTGTTTGAGCTCACAGACCACACGGAGTATGTGGACTCCTTTGGACATAAGCAGCTGAGCGGCACGGCAAGATATCTGGCCTCTCTTGTCAGTGAAAAATTTGGGTGCAAGTCCAGGGCCATAGAGCTCTCTACGCTGCAAAGATGCGCAGGCCATCTGACCTCCCGGGTGGATATCACGGAGGCCTACCAGGTTGGCGGTTCTGCTGTGAAGGCAGCCTTTGAGGGAGAAACAGGAAAGATGGTAATTTTAAAGCGTGTGTCCAATGACCCTTATATCTGTACCACAGATCTGTATGATGTACATAAGGTTGCCAATATTGAGAAAAAGGTGCCCCTGGAGTGGATTACGGAGGACGGCACCAATGTAAGCTGGCAGCTTGTAAATTACATACGGCCCCTGATCCAGGCGGAGCTTACGCCGGTGATGATCACGGGACAGCCCCGTCATATTGTCATAGATATGGAAGAATAAAATACTTGACAGGAGCCCTTTACCGCGTTAAAATGTTAAAAACAAAATAGCGGAGCACAAACCGTAGATGTGGAGATAAAAACAGTACGTGCGCTTACAGAGAAACCGGAGGCTGAGAAAGGTTGGAAATGCAGGCTGTTAAATGGACCACGGAGGGCGCGAGGAAAGGAGCGGCAGCTTTTAGTATTTCGCGACGTAGAGGCATACGTCAGTTGCCAGGGATATGATGGTATCCTGATAAGAGCATACCCAAAGAGGCGTGAAGCAAGGTGGCACCGCGGGATTTTTTTCATTGGAGTATCCCGTCCTTGACAGAAGTTAAGCAACATCTGTCATGGGCGGTTTTTTTGTGCCTGTAATAGCGACGTCTGTGGCAGAATACATTGGCAGCCTATATTGCTGCATGGCACAATAGGCCATGCAGCGATGGGAAAAGGGAGGAAAGGAAATGAGCATGCAGAATGTCAGAGTGAAGCCGGACTTAAAGGTCTGTCAGGAACTGGCCGCAGAGGGAGAGTACGGGCTGATTCCTGTGAGCACGGAAATTTACGCCGATGCCATCACGCCGGTGGAGGCCCTGCGTAAGTTGAAAAAAGTCAGCAGACATGTGTTTTTGCTGGAGAGTGCGGAGGCGGACAAACGATGGGGCAGGTATTCTTTTTTGGGATATGATCCCTTGCTGGAAATCACCTGCTATGACGGGGAGGTGACGGTGAAATCCCCGATGAACACGCGCAGGACCAGAGAGGATGTAAGGGAGTCCATAAGAAAGCTGCTTGCAGAAAACAAAAGTCCCGTTTTAGAGGGCCTGCCGCCCTTTACAGGAGGGCTTGCGGGATACTTTTCCTACGATTACATCAAGTACAGCGAGCCTTCGTTAAAGCTGGACGCCGAGGATGAGGAGGGTTTTCAGGATGTAAACCTGATGCTGTTTCACAAGCTTGTGGCCTTTGACAATTACAGGCAGAAAATTATCCTAATTGTAAATATCCGCACAGAGGATTTGGAGACCAATTACAACAAAGCGGTTTTGGAGCTGGATGGGATGCGGCGGCTTTTGCGGGAGGGAGGGAAGGAGGAGAATCTGCCCCTTCGGCTGCTGACGGACTTTAAGCCCCTGTTTGACAAGACCCGCTACTGCGCCATGGTGGAGCAGGCAAAGGAGCACATCAAAGAGGGAGACATCTTCCAAGCAGTGCTGTCAAACCGTCTGGAGGCTGAGATGGAGGGAAGTCTCCTTGACGCTTACCGGGTGCTTCGCACCACCAATCCCTCCCCTTATATGTTTTATTTTTCGGGACATGACGGAGAGATTGCAGGAGCGAGCCCTGAAACCCTGGTAAAGCTGGAGGAGGGAAAGCTTTACACCTTCCCGCTGGCCGGCACAAGGCCCAGGGGCAGAACGCCAAAAGAGGATCTGGAGCTGGAGAGACAGCTTCTTTCAGATGAAAAGGAGCTGGCGGAGCATAATATGCTGGTGGACCTTGGGCGGAATGATCTGGGAAGAATCAGTAAAATAGGAAGTGTAAGGGTGGAAAAATATGCGTCTGTGGAGCGCTATTCCCATGTGATGCACCTGGGCTCTACGGTGAGCGGACAGATCAGGGAGGATGCGGACGCACTGGATGCGGTTGATGCCATTTTGCCGGCGGGAACCCTGTCCGGAGCGCCGAAGCTTAAGGCCTGCGAGATTATAAACAAGCTGGAAAACAATAAGAGAGGTATTTACGGAGGTGCGATTGGGTATCTGTCCTTTACGGGAAATCTGGATACCTGCATTGCCATCCGCCTTGCCTTTTCCAAAAACGGAAAGGTATTTATCCGCTCCGGCGCCGGAATTGTGGCGGACAGTGTGCCGCAAAGAGAGTATGAGGAGTGCATTCAAAAGGCGGCGGCGGTAAAAAATGCGGTTATGGAAGCAAAGGAGGGATTGGAATGATCCTATTGATCGATAACTATGACAGCTTTTCTTATAATGTGTATCAGCTGACAGCCTCCGTAAGCCCGGATGTGCTGGTGGTGCGAAACGATAAAATCACGCTGGAGGAGATAGAAGCCCTTTCACCCTCCCATGTGATTCTTTCTCCGGGGCCGGGAAGGCCTGCAGACGCAGGCATCTGTGAAGAGCTGGTTTCTCATTTTACGGCAGCTGGAAAAAGAAAACCGGTTCCGATTCTTGGAATCTGTCTGGGGCATCAGGCCATCTGCCAGGCTCTTGGAGCAGACATTGTTCATGCCAAAAGGCTGATGCACGGAAAGCAGTCCGTGGTGAGCGTGAAAAAGGAAAGCAGACTGTTTTGGGGGCTGGAGGAGAAAATCACAGTGGGCAGATATCATTCTCTGGCAGCAGATGAAAACACCTTGCCAAAGGAGCTTATGGTTACAGCCGGGACGGAGGATGGAGAGGTGATGGCGGTAGAGCATGAAAGTCTGCCGGTATATGGTGTGCAGTTTCATCCCGAATCTATTTTGACGCCGGATGGAAGGAAAATAATGGAAAATTTTTTGGAGGCAAAAGTATGATCAGAGAAGCAATTGTAAAAATTGTCGGAAAAGGAGACTTGACTTATAACGAGGCATATGAGGTGATGAATGAGATTATGAGCGGGGAGACCACGCCTACCCAGAATGCGGCTTTTCTGGCGGCTCTTTCCACAAAAAGCACAAAGTCGGAAACCATTGATGAGATATCCGGGTGTGCGGCTTCCATGAGAGAGCACGCGCAGCAGGTGGAGACCGGAATGGAAACCATGGAGATCGTGGGGACAGGCGGAGACGGAGCCCACAGCTTTAATATTTCCACCACCTCTGCCTTTGTGATGGCGGCAGCAGGCATAAAGGTGGCGAAGCACGGAAACCGGGCGGCCTCCTCTGACTGCGGCACGGCGGATTGTCTGGAGGCGCTGGGCGTCAATATCCATCAGGAGCCCAAAAGGTGCAGGGAGCTGTTGGAGAAAGTGGGGATGTGCTTTATGTTTGCCCAGAAATACCACACCTCCATGCGTCATGTGGGAGCCATCCGGAAGGAGCTTGGCATCCGCACTGTGTTTAATATATTGGGGCCTTTGACCAATCCTGCCCGCCCGGCCTATCAGCTGCTGGGGGTTTATGACGAATCTTTGGTGGAGCCTTTGGCCCGAGTGCTGATGAGCCTTGGGGTAAAGCAGGGGCTGGTGGTTTACGGAAAGGATAAGCTGGATGAAATATCCCTGTGTGCGCCTACCCTGGTATGCGATTTTAAGGATCAGAGGTACAAAACCTACACTGTGCACCCTGAGGATTTTGGATTTGAAACCTGCAGCCGTGAGGCGCTTAAGGGAGGAACGCCCCAGGAAAATGCGGAGATTACCAGAAATATCCTGAAAGGGGAACAAGGCCCCAAAAGGAATGTGGTGCTGATGAACAGCGGAGCGGCTATCTATGCGGCAGGAAAGGCACAAAGCATAAAAGAGGGCATCTGCATGGCTGCAAAGCTCATCGACAGCGGGGAGGCAATAAAACGTCTGGATGCTTTTGTCAAATTGTCGAACTGCTGAGGGAAAGAAAGGGACGTCTGCCTGGGCAGATGGGAGGTATCGGTTTGATTTTAGAGGAAATTGCTGCAAAAACAAAAGAGCGTATCGCTGCAGAGAAGGAAAGGCTTCCGCTAAAGGAGCTTAAGGCTGCGGCTGCGGATACAAAACGGCCGGAGGGCTTCCCCTTTGAGGAAGCCCTGAAAAGACCGGGGATGAGCTTTATCTGTGAGGTGAAAAAGGCTTCCCCCTCCAAGGGAGTGATTGCCGGGGATTTTCCTTATGAGGAGATTGCCAGGGAATATGAAAGGGCGGGAGCCGCCGCTATCTCTGTTTTGACGGAGCCCTATTATTTTCAGGGAAAGGATTCCTATCTGAGAGAGATCAGGCAAAGGGTATCCATCCCCCTTTTGCGCAAGGATTTTACGGTGGATGAATATATGATCTATCAGGCAAGGGAAATGGGAGCGGACGCTGTGCTGTTTATCTGTGCCATCCTCTCCCAAATGCAGCTTCAGGAATATCTGGGGCTTGCAAGGGAGCTTAGACTGTCCGCACTGACGGAGGCCCATGATGAAAGGGAGGTGGAAATGGCTCTTTTAGCGGGAAGCACCATTGTGGGAGTGAACAACCGGAATTTAAAGGATTTCTCTTTGGATATCTGCAATTCCATCAGGCTTCGAAAGCTTGTGCCAAAACAAGTGCTTTTTGTGTCGGAGAGCGGCATGAAAACAAGAGAGGATATTGAAAGATTGGAGAAAAATGGTACGGACGCCGTTTTGATCGGGGAAACCTTGATGCGTTCCCCTGAGAAAGGAGCTTTGTTAAGGGAACTTTCAGGGGTGTCCGGAGGACTTGGCCTATGAGTGCAAGGATAAAGATATGCGGTCTGTTTCGGATGGAGGATATCGCCTATGCCAATGAAGTGAAGCCGGATTATGTGGGATTTGTTTTCGCCAAAAGCAGAAGGCAGGTGAACAGGGAAATGGCCGCAAAAATGCGTAAGGCTTTGGCCCCGGGCATTTTGGCGGCAGGAGTGTTTGTGGATGCTCCCTGTGAGGAGATCGTAGAATGCCTGGAAGAGGGCTTGATTGATCTGGTTCAGCTTCATGGGAAGGAGACGGAAGCAGATATCCGGTATCTGAGGGCTGTCACGGGAAAGCCTGTGATCAAGGCGGTACGGCCTGCCTGCGCAAAAGAGGTGCAGGCCTGGCTTGACAGCGAGGCAGATTATCTTCTGTTTGACAGCGGAGCGGGCAGTGGAACGACCTTTGACTGGAGCCTGCTTGAGGGGGTAAACAGAGAATACTTTCTGGCGGGGGGACTGCATGAAGGAAACCTGCCAGGGGCCATACGCAACCTGGCTCCCTTTGCTGTGGATTTAAGCAGCGGCGTTGAGACGAAGGGAGTGAAGGATTTGGAAAAGATGAGAACGGCTGTGCGGCTTGCACGGGCGGAAATTTAAGGAAAGGTGAAGAAGTTTAAGGATGAGTAAAGGACGCTACGGAATACATGGGGGGCAGTATATCCCCGAGACTTTGATGAATGAATTGATCCGGCTTGAGGAGTGCTATGAGCATTACAAGCAGGATGAGGAATTTAATGAGGAGCTTTCTTTTCTTTTGAGAGAGTATGCGGGCAGACCCTCTCTTTTGTACTATGCGGAGAAAATGACAAAGGACCTGGGAGGGGCAAAGATTTATTTAAAAAGAGAGGATTTGAACCATACCGGCTCCCACAAGATCAATAATGTGCTGGGCCAGGTGCTGCTTGCGAAAAAGATGGGGAAAACCAGGGTGATTGCGGAGACGGGCGCAGGCCAGCACGGTGTTGCGGCGGCTACGGCGGCGGCTCTTCTGGGGATGGAATGTGAAATCTACATGGGAAAGGAGGACACGGACAGACAGGCGTTAAATGTTTACCGCATGGAGCTTTTGGGAGCAAAGGTGCATCCCGTGACCAGCGGTACCCAGACGCTAAAGGATGCGGTAAATGAAACCATGCGGGAGTGGACCAGACGGGTGTCGGACACCCATTATGTGCTGGGCTCCGTCATGGGTCCGCACCCATTTCCCATGATCGTGCGGGATTTTCAGAGTGTAATCAGCAGGGAAGCCAGAAAACAGATTCTGGAAAAGGAAGGAAAGCTTCCGGCCGCTGTGGTGGCCTGCGTGGGAGGGGGCAGCAACGCTATGGGTGCCTTCTACCACTTTATAGAGGACAAAGAGGTGGAGCTGATCGGCTGTGAGGCAGCGGGAAAGGGGATTGACACGGATTTCCATGCCGCTTCCATAGCAAAGGGAAGCCTGGGGGTTTTCCACGGCATGAAATCCTATTTCTGCCAGGATGAGCAAGGACAGATCGCGCCGGTCTACTCTATTTCAGCAGGCCTCGACTATCCGGGAATCGGGCCGGAGCATGCTTTTTTGCATGACACAGGGAGAGCCTCTTATGTTCCCGTTACCGACGAGGAGGCGGTGGATGCCTTTGAGTACATTGCCAGAACGGAAGGCATCATATGTGCGGTGGAAAGTGCTCACGCCGTTGCGCAGGCAAGAAAGATCGCCAAAAACTACGGGCCGGATGAAAGCATCATTGTCTGCGTGTCAGGACGGGGAGACAAGGATGTGGCGGCTATTGCAAGATACAGGGGGGTGGATATCCATGATTAATCAGGAGAACAAAATAAAAAAAGCCTTTGAAAATCTGGGTGGGAAGGCGTTTATCGCTTTTTTGACGGCAGGTGACCCGGACGCAGACAGCACCGTAGAGTTTATTCTGGAAATGGAAAAAGGAGGGGCAGATTTAATTGAGATCGGGATTCCCTTTTCCGACCCCACCGCAGAGGGAGTTGTGATTCAGGAGGCAAATCTCAGGGCGTTAAAAAACAAAATGACTACGGACGGCGTATTTGAGATTGTAGAGCGGGTGCGCAGACAATCCCAGATACCGTTGGCCTTTATGACCTATTTGAATCCGGTTTTTCACTACGGCTATGAGAGATTCTTTTCCCGCTGCCAGGAGCTTTCCGTGGACGGCATCATCATTCCGGACCTGCCCTATGAGGAGAAGGGAGAGGTGGCGGAAATTGCGGCGGCCCACAATGTCTGCCTGATTTCCATGATCGCGCCCACCTCGGCCGGCCGTATTCAGATGATCGCAAGGGAGGCGGAAGGGTTTTTGTATGTGGTTTCCTCCATGGGCGTCACCGGAGTAAGAAGCGAGATCGGCACGGATTTATCATCCATTGTCCAGAATATCCGGCAGGTCACCAAGACGCCCTGTGCCATTGGCTTTGGCATCAGCACTCCCAGGCAGGCCAGGCAGATGGCTGAGGTATCCGACGGGGCCATTGTGGGGAGCGCCATCGTAAAAATCATTGCCCAGTACAAAAAAGAGGCGGGACCAAAGATCAGGGAATATGTACAGAACATGAAGGCGGCGGTGCTGGAGGCAGCAGACAAAAATTTTCCATAAAATGATTGACAAACCGATACCTGCCGGGTATAATTAACCAGTGTGTAAAAAACACGCCGGTGGAAATGGTTCCGCCGGACAGTTGCATAGGAGTCGGATATGTTCATAAATTTATCTGAAGTGTTTTCATCCGAGGGCAGTAAGGAAACAGTGGAAGCGCCGGTTGAGCTGCAGAGCTTTCAAAGCAGGCTGGGCGATTTCCCCATTGTGGAGAAAACGCCTGCGGTATTCACCTTTACCAATGACGGTGTGAATAAGGCGAAGGTGGAGGGCGGCGTGAGACTTGTCCTGAAGGCCGGATGTGACAGATGCCTTGCGGAAGTACCCGTGGTGCTGGACTTGAAGTTTGACAGAGTGGTCACTTCTCCTGAGGGCAGTACAGAGGAGGAAGCGGATGACATTCCTGATTTTATGGAAGGTTATCAGCTGAATACAGAGACTTTTGTGTACGATGAAATTTTAGTAAACTGGCCTACGAAGATTCTGTGTAAGGAGGACTGCAAGGGCGTCTGCCCTGTATGCGGACAGAATCGGAACCTGAGGGAATGCGGATGCGATACTTTTGTCCCTGACCCCCGTATGGCAGTAATAAAAGATATCTTCAACGCGAATAAGGAGGTGTAACGATGTCTATTTGTCCTAAGAATAAATCTTCCAAAAGTAGAAGAGATAAGAGAAGAGCAAACTGGAAAATGAGTGCTCCTACATTGGTAAAGTGCAGCAAATGCGGCGCATTTATGATGCCTCACAGAGTTTGTAAGGCTTGCGGTTCTTATAACAAGAAGCAGGTTGTAAGCGTTGATGAATGACGGCATAGGGCTGGTGCCTGGGTGTACCAGCCCTTGTTTTTATATTTTCAACATGGATGTAAGACGCTTTTTACGGGCGTCTTTTTGTTTGCGCTATTTCTTAAAAAGCGTAAGAAAAATCTCTTGATTTTTATAAGGGGGTTTAGTATAGTTATATATGGCTTTATTATAAATTATGGAAGGAAGCATTCATATGGCTGAAATAGTGAACGTGGCTGTTGACGCTATGGGGGGAGACAATGCTCCGGCCGAGATCGTCAAAGGAGCGGTAGAGGCCATAAACGAGGACAAGAGAGTGAAGGTCTTTCTTGTGGGCCGCGAGTCTGTGATAAGGGAAGAACTGCGGAAACATACATATGACGCTTCACAGCTGGAAATCGTACACGCAGAAGAGGTTATTGAGACTGCAGAACCGCCGGTCATGGCAATTCGTAAAAAGAAGGATTCCTCTATTGTGAAGTCCATGTATATGGTAAAGGACGGCGTCTGCGACGCCTTTGTGTCCGCCGGAAGCACCGGTGCCGTATTGGTCGGAGGCCAGGTGATTGTGGGAAGGATTAAGGGAGTGGAGAGACCGCCGCTTGCGCCTTTGATTCCCACGGAAAATGGTGTGTGTCTGCTTTTGGACTGCGGCGCAAATGTGGACGCAAGACCTTCGCATCTTCTGCAGTTTGCAAAGATGGGAAGCATTTATATGGAGAGTGTTATAGGAATTAAAAATCCCAGGGTCGGCATTGTGAATATCGGCGCGGAGGAAGAGAAGGGAAACGCGCTGGTAAAGGAAACCTATCCTCTGCTGAAAAACTGCCCCGGAATCAATTTTATCGGCAGTGTGGAGGCCAGGGATATTCCTGCGGGAGCCGCGGACGTGGTGGTCTGCGAGGCTTTTGTAGGAAATGTGATATTAAAGCTTTATGAGGGCGTAGGCGCTACATTGATCAAAAAGGTAAAGAGCGGCATGATGACCTCTCTTCGCAGCAAGCTGGGTGCGCTGCTTGTAAAGCCTGCTTTGAAAAAAACGTTGAAAACCTTTGACACAGAAGAATATGGAGGGGCTCCTCTTTTGGGATTAAACGGGCTTGTGGTGAAAACCCACGGCAGCAGCAAGGCGGTTGAGATTAAAAATTCTATTCTGCAGTGCATTGCATTTAAGGAACAGAAAATAAATGAAAAAATCAAAGAAAAAATAATGTTGGAAAATTAAGGAGACAGGAAATGGAATTTGAAAAACTCAAAAAAGTAATTGCGGAAGTTTTAAATGTGGACCCGGAGGAAATCACCATGGAGACCACCTTTATGGACGATCTGGGAGCGGATTCTCTGGACGTATTCCAGATTATTATGGGAATCGAGGAGGAATTTGATATTGAGATTCCCGCAGAAAAGGCAGAGAAAATCACCACTGTGGAAGAAGCGGTTGAGCTGATTAAGAGCACTTTGAATTAAGTGAGAACAAAAGCAAGGTTGAAAGAAAGTATTCCTGGATTTCCACATTCGGGAATACTTGTTTTTTATGAGAACCGGCAAGGGAAGGAAGCTGTCATGCAGGAAGAATATACCCTGAAAAAACTGGAGGAACGGATAGGCTATCGCTTTGAAAACATCAATCTTTTAAAGCAGGCCCTTACTCACAGCTCATTTACCAATGAGCAGAAAATCAATCGGTCAAAAAATTATGAACGCCTGGAGTTTTTAGGCGATGCGGTGCTGGAGCTGGTTTCCAGTGAATTTTTATTTCGCAGTCATCCGGATATGCCGGAAGGAGAATTGACTAAGCTGCGGGCGTCTATGGTGTGTGAGCCCTCCCTGGCTTTTTGCGCAAGGGACTTGGAGCTTGGGCAGTTTATACGCCTGGGAAAAGGAGAGGAGAGCACGGGAGGCAGAAAGCGGGACAGCATTATTTCAGACGCCATGGAGGCTGTTACCGGGGCAGTCTATCTGGACGGCGGAATGGAGGCGGCAAGGGCATTTATCAACCGTTTTATTTTGTCTGACCTGGAGGACAAGCAGCTGTTTTACGACAGCAAAAGCAATCTGCAGGAGCTGATCCAGGGCACGTTAAAAAAGGATTTTAACTATGTTCTGCTTGAGGAAAGCGGGCCGGAGCATGACAAGACCTTTGTGGTGGAAGTGCAGATGGAGGGAAGGCAGCTGGGACTTGGCTGCGGAAGGACGAAAAAAGCGGCGGAACAGCAGGCCGCCTATAAAGCGCTGCTGCTTTTGAGAGATGAGGGAATATGTATTTAAAAAGTATTGAGATACACGGTTTTAAATCCTTTGCAAATAAAATAACCTTTCAGTTCCACAATGGGATCACGGGGATCGTGGGTCCCAATGGAAGCGGAAAGAGCAATGTGGCGGACGCTGTGCGCTGGGTGCTGGGGGAGCAGCGCATCAAGCAGCTGCGCGGAGCCAGTATGCAGGATGTCATTTTCTCGGGAACAGAGACCAGAAAACCGTTGAGCTATGCTTACGTTGCCATTACCCTGGACAACGGTGACCATCAGCTTGCCATCGATTACGATGAGGTGACGGTTGCAAGAAGAATCTACCGCTCCGGAGAAAGTGAATATCTGATCAACGGAACACCTTGCCGGCTGAAGGATGTAAATGAGCTTTTCTATGACACCGGAATCGGCAAGGAGGGCTATTCCATTATTGGACAGGGACAGATCGACAAAATCCTAAGCGGCAAGCCGGAGGAGAGAAGAGAGCTTTTCGACGAGGCTGCAGGTATTGTAAAATTCAAACGAAGAAAGGCTGCGGCCCAGAGCAAGCTTGCAAACGAAAAGCAGAATCTGGTTCGCGTAAACGATATTCTCTCTGAGCTGGAAAAGCAGGTAGGGCCTTTGGAAAAGCAGTCAGAAAAGGCAAAAATCTATCTGCGCAAGAAGGAAGAGCTGAAAACCCTGGATGTGAATGTGTTCCTTTTGGAAAACAGCAGATTAAAGGAACAGCTGAAGGCAGTGGAGGAAAAATATGGCATTGCCGGAGGGGATTTAAAGGAGATCACCCAGCGATATGAGGGGATCAAGGAGGAGTACGACCAGATTCAGGGAGAGATAGAGAGGCTGGATAAATCCATCGAAGAGGCCAGAAGCACTCTTACGGACACAGGGCTTTTGCGGGGCAGGCTGGAGGGCCAGATTAATGTGCTGAAAGAGCAGATTAATTCCGCCAAGGGGAGCGAGTCCCATTTAAACGGCAGAAAAGAGGCGCTGGAGGCGGAAATTGCTTCCAAAAGCCAGGACAAGGAAGGCATTCTGGCGGAAAAGCAGAAAACCGATGAACAGGTGGAGGAGATTGCGGGTGCGGCATTGCAGGCAAGGGCAAGGCTCCTGGAAATCCAGGACAAGATTGAGGAATTAAACAACTGCATTGAGGCAGGAAAAAATACCATAATCGGCGAATTGAACCAGCGGGCTGCCATCAAGTCCAAAATGGGACGGTATGACACCATGATGGAGCAGATCAACATCCGAAGGGCGGAGCTCAACTCCCGTCTGCTTCGGGTAAAATCCGATGAAGCTGCCAGGGAGGAGGCTCTTTTAAAGCTGGAGGAGAGCTTTGAGAGCATCACTAAAGAGCTGGGAGAGATGAACAGAAAACAGGGGGATATGGAAAAAGAGCTGGGGGACATAAGAGGCGTGCTGACCGGGAAGGACCAGAAGCTTCGGGAAACTCAGAGCGCCTACCACCAGGAAAGCTCCAGACTGGAGGCTTTGTCCAATCTGACGGAACGCTATGAGGGTTATGGCGGCAGCGTAAAGAAGGTGATGGAGCAAAAGGAGAAGGAAAAGGGCATCATTGGGGTTGTGGCGGATATTATTAAGGTAGAAAAGAAATATGAGACTGCCATTGAGACAGCCCTGGGGGGAAACATTCAAAATATTGTAACTGATGATGAGAATACTGCCAAAAGAATGATAGGATATTTGAAGGCAAACCGCCTGGGCCGGGCAACCTTTCTTCCGCTGACCAGCATCATTCATCCACAGGAGTTTAAGAGTCCTGAGATTTTGGAGGAAAAAGGGGTTATCGGCATGGCGGATGAGCTGGTGGAAATAGAGGATCGTTACCGGAACGTGGCAAAAGCCATGCTGGGGCGCATTGTGGTGATAGACAATGTGGACAATGCCGTAAGGATTGCCAAAAAGTCCGGCTACAGCGTCAGAATGGTAACCCTGGAGGGAGAGCTTTTGGTGCCGGGGGGAGCTATCAGCGGCGGAGCCTTCAAAAATAACAGTAATCTTCTGGGAAGAAGAAGGGAGATTGAGGAGCTTCAGAAAAAGACGAGGAAGCTGCTTTCTGCGGTGGAGGAGATAAACGGAGAAATTAAAAGCACCAAGGAAAGGCGCAATGAACTGCGCCTTGCACTGGAAAACATAAAGAGTGAGATCGGGAAAAAATCGATAGAACAAAATACAGTCCGGCTGAGCATTTCCCAGGCCAGAGAGCGTATGGAGGAGGAGATGGAGGGGGCAAAATCCCTTGAGCTGGAGGAAAAGGAGATTGAGGGAAAAATCCGGGAAATCAAAGACGGCAAGGAAGCCATAGCCCAGGAGCTTTCCGCAAGCGAAGAGCTGGAAGCGCACACAAAGGAGCAGATTCTTTCTTTTCAGAAGGAGCTGGAGGAAAGGAGAGAAGAGGAGACCCTGGAGTCCGGTAGGGTGGCACAGTGGGATTTGAAGGTGGAAAAAATGCGCCAGACGCAGACCTTCAAGCAGTCCAATGTGGACCGCATCAACGGCGAGCTTGAAAAATCCCAGGCGGAGCTTTCCCAGATTCTGCAGGCTCTTTCGGAAAATGAAGAAGAGGTGGAGAGGAAGAAGCAGAATATCAAGGAGCTGGAAAAAACCATAGCTGCTTCCCACGAAGCCCAGAATGCGTCTGAGATAAGGCTTAAGGAGGAGGCTGCCAGAAAGGAGGAGCTTTCTGCAAAGCAGAAAAACTTCTTCCAAAGCCGAGAAAAGCTGGCGGAACAGATGAGCTCCTTAGACAAGGAGGTTTATCGTCTAAACGCCCAGAAGGAAAGGCTGGAGGACTCTATCGAGGCCCAGATCAATTACATGTGGGATGAGTATGAGATCACCTTAAGTGACGCGGCTTCTCTTCGGGATGAGGATATGCTGGACCTGCCTGCCATGAAGCGGGGAATAACCGACTTGAAGGATCAGATCAAGAAGCTGGGAGACGTCAATGTCAATGCCATCGAGGACTACAAAAACCTGATGGAGCGTTACACCTTCATGAAAACCCAGCACGACGATCTGGTGGAGGCGGAAAAAACGCTGGAGGGCATTATCGAAGAGCTGGACGGGGCCATGAGAAAGCAGTTTACCGAGAAATTTGCGCAGATCAGCCGGGAATTTGACAAGGTGTTTAAGGAGCTGTTCGGCGGAGGAAAGGGCACCCTTGAGCTCATGGAGGATGAAGATATCCTGGAGGCGGGAATCCGCATTATCGCACAGCCGCCGGGAAAGAAGCTGCAGAACATGATGCAGCTGTCCGGTGGGGAAAAGGCGCTTTCTGCCATTTCACTTTTGTTTGCCATTCAGAATCTGAAGCCCTCGCCCTTCTGCCTTTTGGACGAAATTGAGGCGGCGCTGGATGATTCCAATGTGGGAAGATTTGCAAAGTATCTACATAAGCTGACCAAAAACACGCAGTTTATTGTAATTACACACAGACGTGGCACCATGGAGCAGGTGGACAGGCTTTATGGCATCACCATGCAGGAAAAAGGAGTTTCCACTCTTGTCAGCGTGAATCTCATTGACAAGGAGCTGGAGGATTAGTGCGGTATCTGCAGGGCGCAGAAGCACTGGAAACGGAGA
The DNA here is from genome assembly GCF_944382095.1 of Candidatus Acetatifactor stercoripullorum. Taxonomy (NCBI): domain Bacteria; kingdom Bacillati; phylum Bacillota; class Clostridia; order Lachnospirales; family Lachnospiraceae; genus Acetatifactor; species Candidatus Acetatifactor stercoripullorum. The sequence goes on along the minus strand of NZ_CALWMU010000009.1, from coordinate 56,010 downwards.
GGCGTATGAGCGAAGAAAAAAAGGGCTTATTTGCCAGACTGAAGGCTGGCCTTACTAAAACGAGAGAAAATATCGTAAGGGGCATTGACGCAGTGCTTGGCGGTTTTTCCGCCATCGATGATGATTTCTATGAGGAGCTGGAAGAAATTCTGATCATGGGTGATATTGGCGTAAACGCCACGGCAGCCATTGTGGAACGGCTGAGAAAAGAGGTGAAGGAGCGTCATATCAAGGAGCCCGCAGAATGCAAGGAGCTTTTGATTGAAAGCATCAAGGAGCAGATGAGGGTGGACGAGACGGCCTATGACTTTGAGAGGGAGCAGTCCGTGGTCATGGTAATCGGCGTAAACGGTGTGGGAAAGACCACCTCTGTGGGAAAGCTTGCCGGGAAGCTGAAGGACAGCGGAAGAAAGGTATTGATTGCAGCGGCGGACACCTTTCGCGCAGCGGCAGGGGATCAGCTGGCAGAGTGGGCAAAAAGGGCGGACGTGCCAATGGTGGGCGGTAATGAGGGCGCTGACCCTGCAAGTGTGGTGTTTGACGCGGTAAACGCGGCAAAAGCAAGAGGCGTGGATGTGCTTTTGATTGATACGGCGGGAAGGCTTCACAATAAGAAAAACCTCATGGAGGAGCTGCGCAAGATGAACCGGATTATAGACAGGGAGTTTCCCGACGCCCACAGGGAGAATTTGATTGTGCTGGATGGCACCACCGGACAAAACGCTCTGGTGCAGGCCAGGGAATTCGGGGAGGTGGCAAAGCTTACCGGAATCATTTTGACAAAGATGGACGGAACGGCAAAGGGAGGCATTGCTGTGGCTATTCAGTCGGAGCTTAAGGTTCCCGTAAAATATATCGGTGTGGGAGAGACCATAGAAGATCTCCAGAAATTTGATCCGGATGAATTTGTAAACGCGTTGTTTGACAGAGAGCGAACAGAGGCTTAGAAATGGAGGAAATATGGAAGAACAAATGTTGACACTGGAGAAGTTTGAAGAGGCGTCCGAGACGGTAAAAAAGGTGACTCTGGAGACAAAGCTGGTTTACAGTGACTACTTTAGCGCACAGACCGGAAACAAGGTGTATTTGAAGCCGGAAAATATGCAGTTTACCGGTGCGTACAAGGTGAGAGGCGCCTACTATAAGATGAGCACTCTCACAGATGAGGAGCGGGCCAAAGGACTGATTACAGCCTCCGCCGGAAATCACGCCCAGGGTGTGGCCTATGCGGCCAAATGCTTCGGCGCCAAGGCGTCCATTGTGATGCCTACCACTACGCCCCTTATGAAGGTGAACCGCACCAAAAGCTATGGCGCGGAGGTGGTGCTTTGGGGCGATGTTTATGATGAAGCCTGTGCCAAGGCCTATGAGCTTGCAAAGGAGCACGGCTATACCTTTATTCATCCCTTTGACGATCTGACGGTGGCCACAGGACAGGGAACCATCGCCATGGAGATTGTGAAGGAGCTTCCGCTGGTGGATTATATTCTGGTTCCTGTGGGAGGGGGCGGCCTGGCCACAGGTGTGTCAACCCTGGCCAAGCTGTTAAATCCAAAGATACAGGTGATCGGTGTGGAGCCTGCGGGGGCAAACTGTCTGCAGGTGTCCATAAGGGAGGGCAAGGTGACCACCCTTCCCGGGGTGAATACCATTGCGGACGGCACTGCGGTAAAAACGCCGGGAAGCAAGCTGTTCCCCTATCTGCAGAAAAATCTGGACGATATTATCGCCGTGGAGGACGAGGAGCTGGTGGTAGCGTTCCTTGATATGGTGGAAAACCATAAGATGATCGTGGAAAATTCAGGACTTCTCTCGGTGGCCGCTTTGAAACATCTGAAGGTAAAGGATAAAAAGGTGGTTTCTATTTTAAGCGGTGGAAACATGGATGTGATTACCATGTCCTCTGTGGTACAGCAGGGGCTCATCATGAGGGACAGGATATTTACCGTCTCCGTTCTGCTTCCGGACAAGCCGGGAGAGCTGTACCGGGTATCAGGGATTATCGCGGGCGTAAACGGCAACGTGATCAAGCTGGAGCACAATCAGTTTGTATCCATCAACAGAAGTGCTGCCGTGGAGCTGCGCATCACCCTGGAGGCCTTTGGAACGCAGCACAAGCATCAGATCATTGACGCCCTGGAAAAGGAAGGGTATAAACCAAGACAGGTGCGCACTAATATCTGACCTTTTTCTTTGAACAAAAACGTTACATTGCCAAAAACCGCATATACTATATATGCGGTTTTTTGGGTATTCTGCAGCAAAAAGGAGGAGAAAATGGAGTTTCAGGAGAAAAAGACCATAAAGGGAAGAATACTTGACTATCTTATTATTACGGTGGCTTCTTTTATTTACGCACTGGCTGTGAGCCTGTTTTTGGACCCTAATTCTCTGGCCCCCGGAGGGGTCACAGGCATCGCAATTATTTTAAACAGGCTTACGGGACTGGAAACGGGCACCTGGATTATGATGATCAATATTCCCATACTGTTTCTGGGAATCTGGAAGTTTGGACTGCGTCTGATCCTGTCAACCATGTACTGCACCATTCTCTCCTCCTTTTTTACCAACCTGCTTGTCTTTGCGGGACCGGCCACTTCAGACCCGCTTTTGGCGGCTTTGGCGGGGAGCGCGCTGATGGCCCTTGGCATGGGGCTTGTGTTTAAGGCCGGGGCCACCACAGGGGGAACGGACATTGTCATCAAGGTTCTGCGCAGAAAATTCCCTTATTTAAAAACGGGATTTTTGTTTCTTATGACCGATATTATGATCGTGACCGTATCGGCCTTTGTATTTCGGGATATTGACAAGGCGCTGTATGCGGGGCTTGTAGTTTTTACCACATCCCTTATTCTGGACGTGGTTTTGTATGGAAGAGACGGTGCGAAGCTCATTTATATTATCAGCGACAGGTCGGAGCCCATCACCAGGCGGCTTTTGGAGGAGCTGGATATCGGCGTTACCCATGTAAAGGGCAGCGGCGCTTACAGCGGACGGGAAAAAAGCGTCATTTTATGCGCCATCAAAAAGCAGATGGCATATAAGGCGGAAGCCATCGTGAAGGAGGAGGACCCGCTGGCCTTTATGATTGTGACCAGCGCAACGGAAATCTATGGGGAGGGCTATAAGAGCTATTTCAGTGAAAAACTGTAAAGAAAAAATACTTGACACCCGGGGAGAAGTATAGTATCCTATGCAAGGTGGTTGACACATGGAGAAAATTTTTGAGCAGGTGCTTTTGTACGATTTCTACGGGGAGCTTTTGACGCCCCATCAGCGGAATATCTATGAGGACGCAGTGTGCAACGATATGTCGCTGGGAGAGATAGCCAAGGAGCACGGCATCAGCAGACAGGGAGTCCACGATTTGATAAAGCGCTGCGATAAGATACTGCAGGATTATGAGAGTAAGCTGCATCTGGTTGCACGTTTTGGGACGGTAAGGGAAAAAATCGGCGAAATCGAACAACTGACCCGGCTGAATCAGACAGGCCAAATGGAGACCATATCCGGTGAAGAACCTAAGCTGCAGGAGAGAATGGAGCGCATCAGGAGTCTTTCACGGGAGATTTTGAAGGAATTATAAGAGCTGTCAATGATAAGGAGCGATCTATGGCGTTTGAAAGCTTGACGGATAAGCTGCAGAATATATTCAAAAATTTGAGAAGCAAGGGCCGTTTGACACAAGAGGATGTCAAAACCGCATTGAAGGAAGTCAAGATGGCGCTGCTGGAAGCGGATGTAAATTTCAGAGTGGTGAAGCAGTTTATCAAGGCTGTTGAGGAGCGGGCCATCGGGCAGGACGTAATGAACGGCTTAAACCCCGGGCAGATGGTGATCAAGATTGTAAACGAGGAAATGATCGCCCTGATGGGAAGCGATACCACGGAAATTGCCATGCAGCCGGGAAAAGCAGTCACTGTGATTATGATGGCGGGACTTCAGGGTGCAGGTAAGACCACGGCTACGGCTAAAATTGCAGGAAAGCTGAAGCTGAAGGGCAAAAAGTGCCTGCTGGCAGCCTGCGATATTTACCGCCCGGCGGCTATCGAGCAGCTGCAGATCAATGGGAAAAAGCAGGAAGTGGACGTGTTCTCCATGGGGACGGATCATGCGCCTTCTCAGATCGCCAGGGAGGCGGTGGCTTACGCGGAGAAAAACGGCCACAATGTAGTGATCCTGGATACTGCAGGCCGTCTGCATGTGGATGAGGATATGATGCGTGAGCTGCAGGAAATCAAGGACAGCGTTACGGTGCACCAGACACTTTTGGTGGTGGACGCCATGACCGGTCAGGATGCAGTGAACGTGGCGAAGGAATTTGACGAAAAAGTGGGCATCGACGGGGTGGTTCTCACCAAGATGGACGGAGATACCAGAGGCGGAGCGGCCCTTTCCATAAAGGCGGTGACGGGCAAGCCCATCCTGTATGTAGGAATGGGGGAAAAGCTCTCCGATATGGAGCAGTTTTATCCGGACCGCATGGCCAGCCGGATTCTGGGCATGGGAGATGTGCTCTCTCTGATCGATAAGGCCCAGGCCAGCATTGATCTGGATGAGGAAAAGGGCCGGGAGATGGCCGGACGCATGAAGAAGGGGAAATTCGATTTCGAGGATTACCTGGAAAGCATGAAGCAGATGAGAAATATGGGAGGTCTTTCCAGTATTTTAAGCATGCTTCCCGGAATGGGGGCAAAAGCAGGCGAGCTGGAAGCCATGATAGATGAAAAGCAGCTAAAGCATATGGAGGCCATTGTGCTTTCCATGACCAGGGAGGAAAGACGCAATCCCAAGCTGTTAAATCCCAGGAGAAAGCACCGCATAGCAAAGGGCGCCGGTGTGGATATTGCAGTGGTAAACCGCTTTATCAAACAGTTTGAGCAGAGCCAGAAAATGATGAAGCAGTTTGGCGGCGGGAAGGGAAGACGCGGCATGTTTGGCGGTTTTCCCGGAATGGGCAAGGGAGGCTTTCCTTTTTAAATACAGAAGATACGGATTTTCTGCTCAGGCAGAGTCCTTATCATAGATGGCATCCGCAAAAACGGGTGTCGGGGTCTTATGACCCGCAAACCTTATAATACAGTTTTAGATGGAGGAAAGAAAAATGGCAGTAAAAATCAGATTGAGAAGAATGGGACAGAAGAAGGCTCCTTTTTATAGAATCGTTGTAGCTGATTCCCGTTCTCCCAGAGACGGCAGATTCATCGAGGAAATCGGAACCTATGATCCTAACACCGATCCCAGCACCTTCAAGATCAATGAAGAGCTGGCTAAGAAATGGCTGGCAAACGGAGCGCAGCCTACGGAGACCGTTGGAAAGCTTTTCAAACTGGCAGGCATCGAGAAATAAGATTCGTTCTTTGGAGGTGGCTTATGAAGGAATTAGTGGAAGTAGTTGCAAAGGCGCTTGTTGATTATCCGGATGAAGTAGTTGTAACTGAAAAGACGCAGGGGAAAGATACCGTCATCGAACTTCATGTAGCTGCATCCGATATGGGAAAGGTGATCGGAAAACAAGGAAGAATTGCAAAGGCAATCCGCTCTGTTGTAAAGGCAGCGGCATCCAAGGACAACAGAAAAGTAGACGTGGAAATCGTCTGAGGCATAAGGCGGCGCGCACTGCGGGCCGCCTTCCCTATTCATGGAGGAAAAATGGAAGAAATTTTACAGGTAGGGGTTATTACCTCCACACATGGCCTTAGGGGAGAGGTGAAGGTATTTCCCACAACAGACGACGCGGCAAGATTCCGAAGGCTGAAGGAAGTGATTCTGGATACCGGAGAGGAAAAAATGCTTCTGGAAATCCAGGGGGTAAAATTTTTCAAGAAGTTTGTAATCCTGAAATTGAAAGGGATTGACAGTATCGACGAAGCAGAAAAATACCGCAGGAAAAGCCTGTTTGTCACCAGAAAGAATGCGGTCCCCTTAAGGCGGGACGAATATTTTGTGGCTGACCTTGTGGGGCTTAGGGTGATAGATGATATGGATCAGGAGCTGGGCGTTCTCACGGAGGTGCTGCAGACCGGCGCAAACGACGTGTATGTGGTGAAAATGAAGGACGGACGGGAGGCGTTGATTCCGGCCATCAAGCAGTGCATTCTCAATGTGGATGTGGAAGGCGGCCTGATCAGAGTGCATATTCTGGAGGGTCTGCTTGACTGAACAGGTGTTTATTTCAGCGGACGAAAAGGGGTATCAGAATGAAATTTCATGTTTTGACGCTGTTTCCTGAGATGGTGTTAAGCGGCCTGCGTTCCAGCATCATCGGGAGAGCGGCAGAGAAAAAGCTTATTGCCATAGATACCGTAAATATCAGAGATTATACGAAGGAACGGCACGGCAAGGTGGATGATTATCCCTACGGCGGCGGCGCCGGCATGCTGATGCAGGCCCAGCCTGTATATGACGCCTGGCAGGCTGTCACAGGGGGAAGAAAACTGCGGACGGTTTATTTAACTCCCCAGGGGGAGCCTTTTACGCAGAAAACGGCTGCCCGTCTGGCCGGGGAGGAAGAGCTTGTGCTGATCTGCGGCCACTATGAAGGGATTGATGAGCGTGTACTGGAGGAAACGGTCACAGATTTTATTTCCATTGGGGATTATGTGCTGACAGGCGGAGAGCTTGCGGCCATGGTGGTGATTGACGCTGTCTCCAGGCTGGTTCCCGGCGTATTGAGCAATGACGCTTCTGCGGAGACGGAGAGCTTTTATAACGATCTTTTGGAATATCCCCAGTATTCCAGACCGGAGGTCTGGAGGGAGAAAAAGGTGCCCGATGTGCTTCTTTCGGGAGATCACAGGAAAATTGCGGCGTGGCGGCTGGAGCAGTCAAAGGAGCGCACCAGGCGTATCCGCCCTGATCTCTATGAAAAGTACATGGACAAGGAGAGGCTGATCTGCCGACTGTCAAAAGCAAAGCGGGAAAATATTCATATGATAGAGAGCCTGCGCCGGGGAAAGGGAGAAATCCTGTATGCAGATGAGGAAAATGTGCTGTTGTACGATCCGGGCTGCAGGCTTTGTATGATAAGCGCAAAAAACAGGGAAATGGGGCAGAAGCTTCTTTTGCTTATTCCGAAGGATACGGTTCTTTTTGTGACCTCCCAGAGCTTTTTGAATGAGCTGATCTGCAGTGGATTTTCCTGTGAGGTGTACCATGAATGTGTTCAGGTGTGCTATCCCCAGAGACAGAGCCTTCCTGTAAGGCACAAGGATATCCGTCTGCTTGGACCGGAGGATGCAGAGTATGTAATTACCCATTACCATATGGGAGAGCCGGAATATATCCGGGAACGCATTCAGAGCAGGGCAATGTATGGAGCCTTTGTGGAGGGTGAGCTTAAGGGCTTTGTTGGGAGTCATGACGAGGGCAGCATGGGGATGCTGTTTGTGGAGGATTCCTGTAGGGAAAGGGGGATTGGCGCATCTTTGGAGGCATATAACATCAACCGGATCTGCGAGAGGGGCTTTACACCTTATGCGCATATCATTGTGGGAAACGATGTTTCTCTCAGCCTGCAGCGGAAGCTGGGATTGTATGCTTCTTCCGGGACTATTTGGTGGCTTGGAAAAAAGGAATAGAAAAAAATCTTGCATTTACAGTCTTGATATGGTAAGATTTGAATGTTGCGAAAACGAGATGGTCCTCTGTTACAGATAAGTATTAAGAACATCCATTTTTTAAAAGGAGGCTCATAATGAGTGATATTATCAGAGAAATTGAGAAAGAACAGTTAAAGGAAAAGGTAGACGATTTTTCCGTTGGCGATACCGTAAGGGTATACGGCAAGATCAGAGAGGGAAACCGTGAAAGAATCCAGATATTTGAAGGCATTGTTTTAAAGAGACAGGGCGGAAGCAGCAGGGAAACCTTTACCGTAAGAAAAATTTCCAACGGCATCGGCGTGGAAAAGACCTGGCCTGTGCATTCTCCTAATGTGGAGAAGATCGAGGTGGTCAGAAGAGGTAAGGTAAGACGTGCGAAGCTGAACTACTTAAGAGGCCGCGTGGGCAAGAGCGCGAAGGTGAAAGAGCTGAAATAGCTTGAAATGTCCGGCAGACGTATCATGGAATTTGTAATATGGAAATAAAGACGGTCCCCACGGGAATCTGAGCAAAAAGGTTCCTGCGGGGACTTTTTATGGCTTCAAAGGGTGGAAAGCTTTCAGTTTATATTTTTATAATAAAATGCGCAACAAAACTGCGCAACGATTTGAACTATTTGCGCAATATCTGCGCAATACAACAAAATAAATTGTAATAAATATACAAAAAATAAATTTATTATTTAGAACAACTGTCAATAGTAAAAAAAATAGTACCTATGATATACTTGTTTCAAGACAAGCGATTGCGCAATTGCTTATTGTGCAGTCGCCTGTCAGGGAGGAAAGTGTGAAAAAAGAAAAAGAAAGGTATGGGGCAGGTATGACAAGACGGTTGGTAAAAAAAGGGGTTCTTTGTTTTGTGCTGTCAATGGCGCTGATTCTGGGGGGCGTCTGGCCGATGCAGCAGGCCAGGGCGGATGCACAGACGGTATCGGGAGGAGATGGGCAGACGGTGTCAGGCGGAGATGTGTCGGCCTTAAGTGAAAACGGCTCAGATGCAGGAACTGTTTCCTGGACGGCCACACAGCTGATTACAAACGGAGATTTTGAGATTCCTGACAATTCCCAGGGGTGGGATGATTATGCTTCGGAATGGGAAATCAGTATTTCGGGAGATAATGCAAGCGGTTATGGGTACGAGACAAAAATAGATACATATGCTTCTAATAACACCAGCAGGATATTCAATTACTATAACAACAGTACTACCCAGACGGCAGCTTTTTCTATGGAGAGAACCATTGAGAATGTGCCTGCTGGCACTTATAAGCTGCGCTTTGACCAGGAAGGAGAGGCTGCAACATCAGGGCTTTCCCTTTCTGTGACTTACGGGCAGGTCAATCTGCAGATGGATCTTCCGGCAACAGCAGGCTGGGATGTATGGGCCCAGTTGGAGACGGAAGCCTTTACACTGACAGAAGCTGGCAGCGTGACCATTTCCCTGTCCGGAGATATTGCGTGCGGATACTGGGGAGATTTTGACAATTTTGTTTTGATGCAGGGCACGCAGCCGGAAGAGGATGTGGAGCCGGTGGATGCGGGGATTTACGTGGAGCGGGTGGCAAATCTGCCCGACGATTTTATAAGCGGCATGGACGTGTCCTCCTATGTATCCTTAGGGCAGAGCGGTGTCACTTTTTATAATTTTGAAGGAGAGGTGCTGGACGACCAGGGATTTTTTGACTTATTGGCCGACTGCGGCGTAAACTACATCCGCGTCCGGGTCTGGAACGATCCCTATAACGCAGATAGAAACGGCTATGGCGGGGGAAACAACGATCTGGATAAAGCTGTAACAATCGGCAAGTGGGCCACCGAGGCAGGAATGAAGGTGCTGGTGGACTTCCATTATTCTGACTTTTGGGCGGACCCGGCCAAGCAGAAGGAGCCTAAGGAATGGGCGGAGCTGTCCATTGATGAAAAGGTACAGAAGGTAGAAGAATATACCTACGAAAGCTTGATCACACTGCTGGATGCAGGCGTGGATGTGGGGATGGTTCAGGTTGGAAATGAAACCAATGGACAAATCTGCGGGGAATCTGAGTGGGAAAATATGGCCCGGATTTTTAACGCGGGAAGCGCGGCCGTAAGAAGCGCGGCTACGAATATGGGAAAAGATATCTCCGTGGTTCTGCACTTTGCAAATCCGGAAACCAGTGGGCGTTATGCCGAATATGCCCGGAATTTGGATGCTTACAATGTAGATTATGATATTTTTGCTTCCTCCTATTATCCCTATTGGCATGGAACCATTTCCAATTTAAAAAGTGTACTGGGAAATATTGCACAGACCTATGGGAAAGAGGTGATGGTGGCCGAGACCTCCTGGTGCTATACCTATGAGGACGGAGATGGACATGAAAACACCATTTTTGAAGGGAAAACAGGAATCGACCTGCCCTATGAGGTTTGTCTGCAGGGGCAGGCAAATGAAATGCGGGATGTGATCAATGCCGTTTCAGAGATTCAGGGTGTCGGCGTATTTTACTGGGAGCCGGCATGGCTTCCGGTGCAGGTGTATGATGAGGATGCACAGGACGCGGAGGAAATCCTTAACAGGAATAAAGAGCTCTGGGAAAGCTATGGTTCCGGCTGGGCTTCCTCTTATTCCGCGGAGTATGACCCTGATGATGCGGGGGTTTGGTATGGCGGAAGCGCCGTAGACAATCAGGCCTTGTTTGATTTTACGGGACATCCTCTGGAAACTCTGAAAATGTTCCAGTATGTGAAAACGGGAACCAACGCTCCCAATGTGATCACCACCATAAATAATATTTCCCTTACGGCGCAGATGGGTCAGGAGGTGTCGCTTCCGGAGACAGTGGAGGCCAATTATTCCCACGGAGACCAGATTCCTGTTTCTGTTACGTGGGATCAGGAAAAGCTGGAAGAGGCGCTGCTTGCGGGGGTGGGTACCTATGAAATTACGGGGACTGTTTCTGCGGATGGAGGAACCTATCAGGTGAAATGCACCTTGACCATAGAGCCTGCAAATCTTTTGTCCAATCCGGGCTTTGAGGATGCGGATATGAGTATGTGGAGTATCGTGGACCAGGGAGGAAGCGTAGGAAGAAAAGCGGATTCCAGCAATGTGAGAACGGGAAGCTACTGCCTGCATTTCTGGGATGATGAGGAAATTTCCTATACGGTGGAGCAGGAAGTGGTGCTGGATGCGGGCGTCTATGCCTTTGGCGGCTACCTGCAGGGCGGCGATGCCGGGGAGGAAGCGGCCTTTGCATTGTATGCAGAATGTGAGGGCGAGACCTGCACGGCGCAGACCCAGGTAAACGGCTGGCAGAATTGGCTGAACCCGGTTGTGGAGAATATAGTGGTTTCAGAGGATGGAACGACCATTACGGTAGGGATTTCTGCAAAAGCGCAGGCGCAGGCCTGGGGGTCATGGGATGACCTTTATCTGTACCAGACAAAAGCCGGGGACTCTTCTGAAGATACAGGGGATCAGGAGGATACAGATACCCCTGAGGATACAGGAGACCAGGAGGAGGCAGACACCCCTGAGGACACAGGAGACCAGGAGGAGACAGACACCCCCGAGGACACAGGAGATCAAGAGGAGACAGGCACTTCTGGAGAAACTGAAAATCAGGGCGGTACAGGTGCATCCCAGCCGTCGGCCCAGGAAGGCGGAGCGGGTAATCAAAGAAGCACTGCTCTGGACTGGGAAGCTGTGGGAAACAGTGTACAGGAACGTCTCGCTGCCCTGGAAGAAAATACTGCTGTAGCTGATGTGAATATGAATTTTGTTTCAGAGGAGGAAGTACAGGTTCCGGCAGAGGTGCTGTCATCCATTCAGGGAAGGGAAATCACTCTGGCCTTCCACAATGGCCGGGGGGCGGCTGTAAGCGTAAGAGGCATGGAGCTGACAAATTCTGTGCTGGCAGGCCTTGGGGCCCAGGGTACCGTGAACCTGACGGTAGTATGTGATGAGGAAAATGTGCCGGAGAGACTTTTGCGCACGGGAACACGAAACACCTTGTCTTACAGGCAGTTTTCTGTGAAAAATGCAGGTGAAATAAATATCCCTGTGAACATTCACATTGCGGTGGGACAGGAGTATGCCGGGAAATATGCAAATTGGTACAGACTGGATGAACGACGCCGGGTGCTGGTTTATGAGGGATCATACCAGGTGACCAGAGGCGGGCAGGCCATGTTTGCCATAGACCGGGGCGGAGCGTATCTGCTGACGGTCACCGATGAAAAACCGGATGCGAATGGCGAAGGCTGAACTGTTATTTTATATGGGAGACATCATGATTCTTTGCAGTCATGATGTCTCTTTTCATAGTGCCTTGTTTCCTGCATCCCCCGGTTTTTATCACCGCCCTCTTTTCCCATCGGAAAAAATGTGTTATACTATGTTGGATAATCACAGGAACAAAACAGGAAGGAATCATGGCAAGGCACAACAGAGGACTCAGCTTTTATAAGAGAAGGAAGAAGATAAGCCAGGCGGCAGTGCGGGAAATATTCAGCTGGATTTTCGGCATACTTGCCTCTGTTTTTATTGCGGCAGCGGCCAGCTTTTTCTTTGGCATGACCATAGAGGTGGTAGGTATTTCCATGGAGCCTTCCCTGTATAATGGTCAAACAATACTTGTGGACCGGTTTCTGTATATTTTATCCTCCCCCAGGCGGGGAGATGTGGTGGTGTTCCTTCCAAATGGCAATGAAAAATCCCATTATTATATAAAACGGGTAGTGGGCGTTCCGGGGGACACTTTAAGCATTCAGGATGGAGTCCTTTATGTGAATGGACTTGAGAGCGAATGGGTCACGGAGAAGATTCTTGACCCGGGAATTGCCGGGAACAGCTATGTTTTGGAGAGCGGAGAATATTTCTGCATAGGGGACAATCCAAACAACAGCGAAGACAGCCGATCGGCCAATATCGGTCCCGTGCGGGAGGAAAATATGATTGGGAAAGCATGGTTTCACATGGCGTGTGAGGAATCAGGCATGGGCTTCGTAAAATAACAGACAGAGGTATTTACAATATGAATTATCAATGGTATCCGGGTCATATGACGAAGGCAAAGCGTATGATGCAGGAAAATATAAAGCTGATCGACCTGATTATTGAGCTGGTGGATGCACGTATTCCCTTAAGCAGCAGAAATCCGGATATTGATGAGCTGGGAAAGAATAAGACTCGGATTCTTCTTTTAAACAAAGCGGATATGGCTGATCCTGTCTACAACAGCCAGTGGATCCGGTATTTTGAGAATAGAGGAATGTATGTGCTGGAGGTAAATTCCAGGGCCGGCACAGGAGTGAAAAACATACAGGGGCTTGTCAGGGAAGCCTGCAGGGAAAAAATAGAAAGGGACAAAAAAAGAGGTATTGTAAACAGGCCGGTGAGGGCTATGGTGGCGGGGATACCCAATGTTGGGAAGTCAACCTTTATCAATACCTTTGCCGGGAAGGCCTGCACAAAGACGGGGAATAAGCCTGGAGTCACCAAGGGAAAGCAGTGGATACGGCTGAATAAAAATCTGGAGCTTTTGGATACGCCGGGGATTCTGTGGCCGAAATTTGAGGATCAGGAGGTAGGCAGGAGGCTGGCTTTTATAGGCTCCATGAATGATGAAATACTGCTCAAGGGGGAACTGGCCTGTGACTTGATCAAAGTGCTCAGGCAGCTTTATCCGGATGCCTTAAGCAGCCGCTACGACATAGAGCTTCGGGGAGAAGAGCCGGAGATTCTTAAGGAAATTGCCAGGAGCAGAAAATGCTATTCCAAGGGGGAAAGCCTGGATATGGAGAAGGCTTCCGCTATTTTGCTGGAGGATTTCAGGAGCGGCAGACTGGGAAGAATTACACTGGAGCAGCCAGATGAAGGATGCGAGGATTAAACAGATATGAATAAAGTAATGAAAGAAATGCTTACCACGGGCTTGTATCTTTTATGTGTGCTGTGCATTACTTACCTGATTATTACCTTTGTGGGACAGCGCACTGAGGTGGAGGGGGAATCTATGGAGACGACCCTTTCCGACGGAGACAATCTAATTGTGGATAAGATTACTTACCGTTTCAGTGACCCTCAGAGATTTGATATCATTGTGTTTCCCTTTCAATATCAGGAGAATACCTATTATATCAAGCGCATTATCGGACTTCCGGGGGAGACCGTGCAGATTGATCAGAACGGAACGATCTATATTAACGGGGAAATTCTTGTGGAAAATTACGGCAAAGAGGTAATTCGTGCGGACAACAGGGGAATTGCGGCAAATCCGGTTGTTTTAGGAGAGGATGAGTATTTTGTCATGGGAGATAACCGCAATAACAGCAGTGACAGCCGCACGGAAATTGTGGGGAATATCCATAGGGATGACATTATCGGCAGAGCCTGGCTGAGAATATGGCCCCTTTCTGAATTCGGCATTCTAAAGCACCAATGACGCAGAGGTGAAGGGATACATGAAAAAGATTGAGGAGATCAGGGAACTGTTTCAGGCAGCTTGTTTCGATGAGCTGCCTGAATTAATAGAAAGCTATGAAAGGGATGCAAGGCAGGGCGTGCAAAAGCTGGTAAGCTCTGCACAAAAAAAGCTGACCCTTTTGGAGAAAGAGAAAGAGAGACTGGAAGGACTTAAGGTCTATGAAAAAAAGTATGACAGCTATGGAGCCATCTGCGGTGTAGACGAGGCGGGAAGAGGTCCCCTTGCCGGGCCGGTGGTGGCGGGGGCTGTGATTCTGCCAGGAGATTGTGATATTTTATATATAAACGATTCTAAGAAGCTGTCCGAAAAAAAGAGAGAAGAGCTGTACGATGTGATTGCCGGGAGGGCCAGAGCCTGGGCAGTGGGGATTGTGCTGCCTGAGAGAATTGATGAAATCAATATTCTGCAGGCTACCTACGAGGCAATGCGCCAGGCCATAGGAAAGCTTACACTTATGCCAAAGCTTCTTTTGAACGATGCGGTGACCATTCCCGGAGTGGATATCCCACAGGTGCCCATTATCAAGGGAGACGCCAAGAGTATTTCCATAGGAGCTGCCAGTATTATGGCCAAGGTCACAAGGGACAGGATCATGCGGGAATATGACAGCATTTTTCCGCAGTACGGTTTTGCGGAAAACAAGGGCTACGGCAGCCTGGCGCATTTGGAGGCGCTGCGCAAATATGGTCCCACTCCCATCCATCGGAAAAGCTTTATCAAAAACTTTGTGACGGATTAAGATTTGAGGAAGCCTATGAAACTGACACAGCTATTTACGGGAGAAAAGCAGATAGAGGATGCAGCCAGGGCAAAGAAAGAGGCTGGGAGCGCCGGAACGGGAAGCAAAGCTTCCTTGGGACGGCAGATACGTGCGCTTGTACCAGGGCAGACCCTTCGGGGAGAGGTTATCTCCAGAAACGGCAGTGAGGTCTCTGTGCGCCTTGCAGAGGATATGGTGATAAACGCCAGAGTGGAGCGCAGTCTGAATCTGGAAACCGGAAAAAATATGACCTTTGAGGTAAAAAACAACGGAAGCACATTGGTTTTGAGCCCTCTGTTTGAAAATATGGCAGCCGACGCAAACGTGCTGAAGGCCATTGAAATGGCAGGACTGCCTGTGAATGACACCACAGTATCCATGACAGAGCTCCTCATGAGGGCAGGACTTTCCATTGATAAAAATACCCTTCAGCAGGTATACAGAGAGGCGGGAAGCTTTCCTGACGCAAGCGTAGAGGACATTGTAGACCTGCACAAGCTGGGGCTTCCTGTGAATGAAAATAATCTGGCGCAGATTGCTTCCTATAAAAATTTTACCTATCAGCTGGAGACGGGGCTTTACAGCCTGATGCAGGAGCTTCCCGGAATGCTTGCAGAGATGGCGGCAAAAGGTGATGTGCAGGGGGCGGTCAGGCTTCTGCGGGAGATTTTTTCTTTGCTGCAGGAAACAGCGATGCCTGCCGGGGAGGCTTCTTTGACAGCAGAACAGCTTCCTTCGGGATTAAATGGAACAGTCCAAATATTGGCACAGGAAAGTCCGTCTGGGCAGGCTGTGCTTGAAGCGGTGTTTGGACAGCAAGGCAAGGGACAGCCGACGGTACAGCCTGGCATGGAACAAGTGCAGGCCAGCCAGGGCCAGACAGAACAGGGACAAATATTGATACAGCAGAGGCCGGAAGAGCAGGCAGCGGCCCAGCATGGGCCGGGAGGACAGTCAGAGATAGAACAGGGAGCAGCACAGACGGAACAGGCGCCGGTGCAGCAGAGCCTGACAGAGCAGCCGGCAGGGAACCGTCCCTCCATGGGAACTGCCCTGGAACCGTCCCTGGAGAGCCTTCTGAAACAACTGTGGGCTGAAAAGGGTTTGGGGAAGGAAAGCGTCATAAGAGAAATCCGGGCGGCTCTTTCGCAAAACCTGCAGGAGAGCTTTACGCTGACCCTGGAGGAGGCCTCGGATTTAGGGCAGGTGGAAAGGTTTTATCAGCGGCTGGGCCGACAGCTGAAGGCCCTGACACAGGTATTGGAGGAAGGGGGGCAGACGGCCTCCGGAGCTTTTAAGGCTGTTTCAAATCTTTCCGGAAATCTGGATTTCCTACAGCAGGTAAATCAGCTTTTTACATATATACAGCTTCCGCTCAGGCTGCAGCAGGGCGGCGCCCACGGAGATTTGTATGTTTTTACCAACAAAAAAAATCTTGCGGCATCCAAGGGGTCCCTCAGCGCACTGCTTCATCTGGATATGGAGCATCTTGGGCCGGTGGATGTGTATGTGACAATGCAGAGTGAAAGGGTAAGCACACGGTTTTATGTAAAGGACGAGGAAATGCTGGACTTTTTGGAGCAGCATATGGAGCTTTTGACAAAGCGGCTGCAGAAAAAGGGCTATGACTGCAGCTTTTCCATGCAGGTGAGGGAAGAAAAGGAAAAGAAGACAGGGGGCATGGAACCTTTCCTGGGACAGGAAAGCCATGTGCCCATGGCACATTATGCTTTTGATATGAGAGCATAAGAGAAGGCGGAAGGGATGAGAGGAGACGTGGCAGAAAAGGAAAACAGGACAAAACAGGCGATTGCTCTGGAGTATGATCCCAGTGAGGAAGCGCCAAAGGTAATCGCCAGCGGCAAGGGGATTTTGGCGGAAAGGATCATTGAAAGAGCAAAGGAGCATGACGTACCCATCCACAGAGACGACAAGCTGGCTGATACACTGTCCCGGCTGCAGATCGGCGATATGATACCGCCGGAGCTTTACGAGGTGGTGGCGGAAATTCTGGTTTTTGTGGATTCTATGGATAAGCTGAGAAGCAAAATGAAAAAATGACAGAGCAAATGAGCTGTAGAAGGGGTGAATTTGAATCAACGGGAAACAGGGACAAAAAAGGAACAGCTTGCAGCGGCATATCTTAAGCAGCGGGGAGTGAGAATCCTGAAACAAAATTTTCGGGGCAGACAGGGAGAGATCGATATTGTGGGGATTCACCAGGGGTATCTGGTGTTTGTGGAGGTAAAGTATCGCAGAACCCACAGCATGGGAGGCGCGCTGGAGGCTGTAACGTTAAAAAAGCAGCAGAAAATCTGCAGAACGGCAGATTTTTACCGCTGCAGCCAGGGAATTGGAGATTTTGCGCCAGTGCGCTATGATGTGGTCGCCATACAGGGAGAGGAAATCCGCTGGATAAAAAATGCTTTTCCACACAGGTATGCAGGAGGAAAATAATTTGTGTTTCAGATAGTGAGAGAAGAGAGAGCATCAGGAAAGGTTTTGAAGCAAAACTGCATGGGAGGGGTGGAGTATCTTACATTTCCGGCCCTTGAGGCTTCTGGACTTGTGGAGCATTTGTTCAGTACTCGTCTGGGAGGGTGCAGCAAGGGGATTTTTTCCTCCATGAATCTGAGCTTTGAAAGAGGTGATGACCAAGGGGACGTGCTTTCTAATTATGAACGCATTGCAAAGATTCTTCACTGCAGTGCAGAGGACATGGTTTCGTCGAAGCAGACCCATACGGTAAATATCCGGCTGGTGACGCAGGCAGACCGGGGAAAGGGGATTGTACGGCCTCTTGACTATACGGATGTGGATGGTCTGATCACGAAGGAGAGGGGAATTGCCCTGGTGACCACCTATGCGGATTGTGTGCCCCTTTATTTTCTGGACCCGGTTCATGAGGTGATCGGGCTTGCCCACTCCGGCTGGCGGGGAACTGTGATGGAGATGGGAAGGCATATGGCAGAGGCCATGTCTGAAAATTTCAATACCAGACCTGAGGAGCTGATTGCTGCCATAGGTCCCGCCATCTGTAGTGACTGTTACCAGGTGGGAGACGATGTGGCCAGGCAGTTTAAAGAGATGGAAGCGGGCTTTTCGGACTTTCTGGAGGAAATCTGGGAAAAGGGAACCTTGACCGGAAGGGGAGGAAGCCTGCCCCGGGTTTTGCGGCCCGGAGGCGTTTGCGGAAAATATCAGCTGAATCTGTGGCTCGCCAATTTGCTGATTCTTAGAAAGGCGGGAATCCCCCTTGAGAGGATATCTGTGGCAGATGTCTGTACCTGCCATAACCCTTCCTATTTGTTTTCCCACAGGTCATCTGGTGGCAGAAGAGGAAATCTTGGTGCGTTTTTGATGTTGAAAAAGAAACCGGAGGAATAGGTTAAAATGGCAAATATTTTAGTTTGTGACGATGACAGGGAAATTGTGGAGGCCATCGAAATTTATTTAAGTCAGGACGGTTACCGTATTTTCAAGGCATATGACGGCGAGCAGGCTATGGAGATTTTAAGGAAAGAGGAAATTCAGCTGTTGATCATGGACGTAATGATGCCGAAGCTGGATGGAATCCGCGCTACCTTGAAAATCCGGGAAAACAGCAGTATCCCTATTATTATCCTGTCGGCAAAGTCGGAGGATGCGGACAAGATACTGGGGCTGAACATTGGGGCGGACGATTATATTACAAAGCCCTTCAATCCACTGGAGCTTGTGGCAAGGGTAAAGTCCAATCTGCGGCGTTATACCTCTCTGGGCAGTCTAAGCGGTGAGAGCAAATCCGTTTATCAGGTAGGAGGATTGGTGATAAACGATGATAACAAGCAGGTGACTGTGGACGGCGAGCCCGTGAAGCTGACTCCCATTGAATATAATATTCTGCTGCTCTTGGTGAAGAATCAGGGCAGAGTGTTTTCCATTAATCAGATATACGAGAGCATTTGGAATGAGGATGCCATCGGGGCGGATAACACGGTTGCCGTGCATATCCGGCATATCAGGGAAAAAATAGAAATCAACCCCAAGGAGCCACGATACATTAAGGTAGTGTGGGGCGTGGGATATAAGGTAGACAAGCAGTAGAAGCGAGGAGTCATGAAAAAGCCGACGTTTAAACGATTAGGACTGGAACTCATACAGCATCTGATGGCTATGGGAATTATGATTGCCATAGCTGGAATTTTATTTCATTCTTTTTTGACGGTGGAGTCTTTGCATGGAGTGAAAACCTATCAGATCGATCCTTTTTACACAGAGCCTGTCTTTGAGGATTCAGAGGTTTATCAGGATATCTTCAGGACGGCGGTGTCCGATGTCATGCGCCTGGCAGCCATAAAGTCCCAGCTTGAAACAGATGGAGAATTTGATCCCGGCAAGGAAGTGGATGTGACTGCGTTTGCAGAAAAAAGAGGGCTGGGAAACGACTGCGCCATAACTGCGGTATATGAGCTGGAGGATTTGATCAAATGGGGAAGAAACGGAGTGGAATACAATAACAGAGTGATGAGCATGTCCGATTTTTTGAATTATTTCGGACAGGTGGTTTCTGCGGAAAACTTTGCTCTGGATGAAAACGGACAGCTTTATTTCCGGGGATTTTATACGGGAAGGGCTGAAGTGGTGGACTGGGATGCGGAGATGCCGGAGATGAGGGCAGAGGAGGAAGTGGCCGCCATAGAGGAAGCTCTGGGGGAATATACCACTGAACAGCTGGAGGATATGGCGTTTTCCTATATTATGGCGGAATATCCCGATGAGATCAGCGTATCCCGGGAGGATGACGGCAGCTTGAATGTATATTTCCCGCTGCTGGTGTGCAGGTATGAGACTGTGGACGGTGAGAGACAGCTGATTTCCTATGCGGATAACTGGGTGGATTATATGAAGCTGCAGGCAAACCTTACGGAGGCCATTGAAACCCTTACGGCAGAATATCAGCAGTATCAGGCCTGTAATGCGCTTTATCAGGAGGGGAATACCAATCTGATGTATATGGTGCGCATGACGGTTGACGAAGTCACGAGAACCTATACCAATGTGTCACAGCTTATGGAGGAGCCGGACAGTGAGGTGACGGAATACTTTTCCGAATACAGAAGATATCTCATTTATTATCCGGACAGCCTGGAGTTTACCGGCAATACGGTTTTGAGTGAGGATGAAATCCATCAGTATATTCAGGAGTATGCCTATGCGTATCCGGAGACCACGCACATCTGGATAGGTGTGGATAACACCTATGCCGTTTCCGGGGATGCCTTTTACAATGCACACAGCGCCTTTGACAGGATCGTGCCCAATATAGGGGTGATTACGGCGGCAATTATTGTTCAGGCCCTTGTATGGCTGAGTCTCTGGGTGTATTTGACCGCTACTGCAGGTGTGGGCATGGATGAAACCGGGAACCGGGTGAAGTACTTAAACGGCATAGATCATGTCTGGACGGAGCTGTGGGTGATTCTTGGCATTCTTGTCTGGTATGCAGCACTCTGGGGACGGGATCAGCTTCTTGAAATCGCAGATTCCGTATTCGCAGATTATGCAAGATTGTCCGGAGGGTTCATGCTGTATGAATACGGCTGCTTTGGAGCCTACGGCATCTGCGTGAGCGTGTTTTTCAGTCTGATTTGGTACAGTCTGGCACGGCGCCTGCGATGCGGAAATTTCTGGAGGGACAGCCTTCTATGCAGGCTTTTAACCTGCTGCAGGAATTTTGTGAAATTTATTTTCCGCCACAAAAATTCGGCGGTGAGTACCCTGATTCCTTATAATTTGTTTTTGTTTGCAAATTTTGCTGCGGTTATCCTTGTGTATATGCTGCAGGAGCATAAAATGCTGGCGGCTGGTGTGATTTTCCTGGCGGTGATTTTGGATGTGGCCATAGGAATGCTTTTGTTCCGCGACAACGGGGAACAGATTGAAATTGTGGAGGGCATCAACAGAATCCGGGACGGGGAAGTGGATTTTAAGCTGGACGTATCAAGCCTCCACGGAGCCAACAAGGAGATGGCGGATGCGGTGAACAATATTGGCGAGGGAATCCGCAAGGCGGTGAAAACCAGTATGAAGGATGAACAGATGAAAACGGATCTGATCACAAATGTGTCCCACGATATTAAGACGCCGCTCACCTCCATTATCAATTATGTGGATCTTTTAAAGCGGCTGAAAATAGAGGAGGAGCCAGCCAAAAGCTATATCAATATATTAGAGAGTAAATCTCAGCGCTTAAAACAGCTTACGGATGATCTGGTGGAGGCATCCAAAATATCCTCCGGCAGCATCGTGCTGAACAAGGAAAGACTGGATTTGACGGAGCTTTTACACCAGAGTATTGGGGAGTTTTCTGAAAAGCTGGAGGATAAGCAGCTTGAGATCGTATTTTCCGGTGGGGAACAGTCGGCCAATATTTATGCAGACAGCCGCAGAATGTGGAGAGTGATAGAAAATTTATTTCATAATATCTGTAAATATGCAATGAAAGGGACCAGGGTTTATCTGGATTTGACTGTGGAAAACGGCAGGGTCTGCACGGCCATTAAAAACATTTCCGAGAGCAGAATGAACATCAGTCCGGAAGAGCTGACGGAGCGATTCATCAGAGGAGATGAATCCAGAAGTGAAGAGGGCAGCGGATTGGGACTGTCCATTGCAAAAAGTCTGGTACAGCTTCAGGGAGGAGAATTTACAATTTACCTGGACGGGGATCTCTTCAAGGTGGTCATAGAATTTCCGGAGTATGCTGGCAACCTGCAAGAAACTTGATATAAAGGGAAACGGCGCAGCCTTAGATGGCTGTGCCGTTTCCTCAATTTAGTCGCGGGTCAGAAACTCTATATTGGTGCGGTTATTGTATGCCTCCAGAATACCATGTATCTTCTCGGTTGTGGCAAGCGCATTGGAGAGAGAGACATCGTGATTCATAAAATCGATGAGGGAGGCGATAAATTTACTCATATCCGCCTCGATAAAATAGGGCCTGGAATAAAGCTCCGGAGGAAGATAGGTAAGATCCGTGGTCACCACCTTGTCAAAATAGCCCTGTTCATAGGCTTTATCAAAAGCATCCAGGCCGTCGGTGAATAAACCGAAGGTGCAGCAGATAAATACCCGGCGGGCATTCATGCGCTTTAACTGCTTAGCGGTGTCCAGCATACTGCCGCCTGAGGAAATCATATCGTCAATAATAATGATATCCTTTCCGTCGATGTTGTCTCCCAGAAATTCATGGGCCACAATAGGGTTTTTTCCGTTGACGATGGTGGAATAGTCGCGTCTTTTATAAAACATGCCGGTGTCTACGCCCAGCACACTGGAAAAATAGATGGCCCGGTCCAAGGCTCCTTCGTCGGGACTGATGACGATCAGGTGCTCCTTATCCACCAGCAGATCATCCTCTGAATTTAAAAGTGCCTTGATGAACTGATAAGGCGGCGTAAAATTGTCAAAGCCGTTTAAGGGTGTGGCGTTCTGCACTCTGGGATCGTGGGCGTCGAAGGTGATAAAATTGCTCACTCCCATATCCCGAAGCTCCTCCAAAGCGTAAGCACAATCCAGGGATTCCCGTCCGCTTCTCTTGTGCTGCCTGCCCTCGTAGAGGAAGGGCATAATCACATTGATACGCTTGGCCTTGCCGTTGCAGGCGGCGATTACGCGCTTCAAATCCTGGTAATGGTCATCAGGAGACATGTGATTGGTGTAGCCGTTGATCGTGTAGGTGATACTGTGATTGCACACATCCACCAAAAGAAATAAATCTTTTCCCCGGATGCTTTCCCCGAAAACGGCCTTTGCCTCTCCGCTGCCGAAACGGGGAACCTGCAGATTTACAAGGTAATTTGATTCACTGTAACCGTGAAAGGCAGGATCACTTTTTACTTTTTCATTATGTATGCTTTTTCTGAATTCCACCAGATAATCATTAATCCGGCGCCCCATCCGCTCTGCGGAAGAGAGCGCTGCAATTTTTAGCGGAGCCACGGGCATGGCATTCTCAAGCTCGCGTAAATTAGGCATATGCTTCCTCCTGTAGGTAATCGCTATATAGATAAGAACAACAAACTTCGCTGACAATTCATTTATATCATTATGCCCGGGGCGCGTCAAGGAATAATTTGAGAGACGGCTTTTGGGGGAGGGGTTACGGTTCTTTACGTTTCCTTTACAATTCTTTTACATATTCTGTTGTTTCTTTTTACACCAGATGATATAATGATGATAACGGCCAGCCGGGAACAAACGGATTCCCGTTTCTTTTGAGGCCGCAGGAGGATAAAGGTGGATTTATCATTTGAACATTTCTGGGCGCAGCTGATGGGAAATCCGCTGCTGCTTCTTGCAGTGGTTTTAACGCTGGGAGTGATTCTGGTCAACGGCTGGACGGACGCACCCAATGCCATTGCAACCTGTGTTGTCACCAGATGTATGCCTGTGCGGGCAGCAATCATCATGGCGGCAGTCTTTAATTTTCTTGGTGTTTTTATTATGAGTATGGTGAATGCAACGGTGGCGGAGACCATAACCAAAATGGTGGATTTTGGCTCGGACTCTCATCAGGCCATTGTAGCATTAAGCGCGGCGCTGTTTGCCATTGTAGTCTGGGCTACCCTTGCCTGGTTTTTTGGCATTCCCACCAGCGAAAGCCATGCGCTGATCGCAGGTCTTACAGGGGGCGCCATTGCGCTTCACGGAAGCCTTGAGGGCGTAAACGGATCTGAGTGGATCAAGGTAGTGTACGGACTGGTCATTTCCGTGGTTCTTGGGTTTGGACTGGGGTGGCTTGTGTGCAAGTTTATTGTTTTTTTGTTTCGCCGGGCAAACCGGGCAAAGACAGAGAAGATTTTTCAAGCGGCTCAGATATTCGGAGCAGCATCCATGAGCTTCATGCACGGAGCTCAGGACGGACAGAAATTTATGGGGGTGATTCTGCTGAGCCTGCTTTTGGCCAACGGGCAAAGCACCTCTGAGGCGGTGGAAATGCCTGTGTGGCTTATGCTTTTGTGTTCTGTGGTCATGGGGCTTGGCACTTCCATCGGCGGCAAAAAAATCATAAAATCCGTGGGAATGGATATGGTAAAGCTGGAAAAGTATCAGGGGTTCTCGGCGGACATCGCTGCCTCCCTAAGCCTGTTGTTCAGCTCCGTTTTCGGCATACCGGTGTCCACTACGCATGCAAAGACCACAGCTATCATGGGAGTAGGGGCGGTAAAACGCATTTCTGCCATCAATTTTTCTGTGGTAAAGGAAATGGTGCTCACCTGGGTGCTCACTTTTCCGGGATGCGGCCTGATTGGATTTATTATGGCCAAAATTTTTATGGCGGTGTTCTGAGAAAATCAGAATCGGCGGATACATACTGAAAAAGAAAGGAAACACAGATATGGCAAGCAAAGCAGATCGCTTTTACTATGAAAATTTTAAGGAGGCAGCGGACTACTGCTGTAAGGCGGCGGATTACCTTGTGGAATGCCTTACCACCTACCGGCCGGACCGGATAAAAGATATGCTGGGGAAGATGCACGAGATTGAACACGCTGCGGATCAGAAAAAGCACGAAATGAGCGCCGCGCTGGCAAAGGCGTTTGTGACCCCCATTGACCGGGAGGATCTGGCGGAGCTGAGCCAGAATATCGACGAGGTCTGCGATGTAATAGAAGAGATTTTGCAGAGATTTTACGTGAACCAGATACAGTCCGCTACCCGGGACGGGATTCTGTTTGCAAAGAAGATAGCGGGATGCTGCCGTTTGATGAAGGATATGCTTTCCGAGCTGGAAAACTTTAAAAAGCCGGAAAAGCTTCATTCCATGATTGTGGAGCTGAATCATGCGGAAGAGGAGTGCGACGCCATATATCTGGAGTCGGCATTGCGGGTCCGGGACTTGAACACGGATGTGCTTGAGATCGTTGCATGGCGGGAAATCTACCATTGTATGGAGAGCTGTGCAGATGCATGCGAGCATGTTGCGGATTCGGTGGAAACCATCGTTATGAAAAATACCTAAAAAAGAGATTGACTATTGCCCTCTTCGGATTTACAATCATCAGGGTGTATACAAAATATATTGCACTGTAAATCAAGCTTTATTTACGCAGGAGGAGGCATAGAAAATGGCTGCACAGGTTTTGGCGATTCTTATTTTTCTTGCCATGTTCATTCTTATCATTACAGAGATTTGGGAAAGACATGTTATCACACTGGGCTGTGCTTTGCTGACGCTGGTTCTGGTGTTCGGATTTGGGATGCACAGCATGTCTGCCATTGTGGAAACCCTGAATGTGGGGAGCATCTTCACGCCCCAGTTCTGGTATACGGCCGGACAGTCGGGGGAAGCGTCAAGCGGCATCAACTGGGAAACCATTGTCTTTGTGGCGGGAATGATGATCATGGTGGAGGGAATGGCCCAGGTGGGATTTTTCCGCTGGCTTTGCATGCGGATTGCAAAGGCAGTAAAATACCAGGTGATTCCCATATTTCTCACTTTTATGATCCTGTCAGGATTTCTGGCTATGTTTATCGACAGTATCACCGTGATTCTTTTTTTGGCGGCAGTGACCGTAGAGCTGTCCCAGATGCTGAACTTCAACCCGGTTCCCATGATCCTGTCGGAAATTTTCTGCGCGAATCTGGGCGGTTCGGCAACTATGTGCGGAGACCCGCCCAATATTATCATAGGAACCTCTCTGGGATATTCCTTTTCAGACTTTATCACCAATACCGGATTGATTGCGGGTGTGTCCCTGATTGCGGTGATTCTTTATTTTTACCTGGTATTTCACAGGCAGCTGCGGGCCCAGGCCGCAGCCGGCAGGGAGGCTGGGATTTCCGTGATGAAGCCGGAGGAGGCGATCACCAGCAAAAAGGGCTTTGTTATAAGCTGCATTATTTTTCTGTGTGCGGTTGTGCTGCTGGTCACCCATGCCCAGACAGGCCTTACGGTTTCTTTTATCGGCGTCCTGATCGGAGTGGTGACGCTGATTGCTTCTGGAAAGCAGGCCCCTACACTGCTTAAGCGGATTGATTATAAGACGCTTTTGTTCTTCATTGGATTATTTGTAGTGGTAGGGGGATTGGAGCAGACTGGCATTCTGCAGCTTATGGCTGCCTTTATTGGAAATATCAGCAATGGAAACGTTATGCTAATTTTGGCTATCATCCTATGGCTTTCTGCCATAGCCAGCGCTTTTATTGACAATATTCCCTTTGCTGCCACCATGATTCCCATTATCAACAGTCTTGCGGCAGCCCAGGGAGTGGATTTGTCCGTCCTGGCCTGGGCCCTTGCCATGGGAACCGATGTGGGTGGAAGCGCCACGCCTATTGGAGCCTCCGCCAATGTAGTGGGAATTGCCACGGCGGCTAAAAACGGACATATCATTAAATGGGGCAGGTATTGCAAGGTGATGGCGCCGGCCACCATTATGGTAGTAGCCATTTCCATGCTGATGATTTACTGGAGATATTTATAAATTTACGGTACTTGCAATTTGGAATGCGGGCAGAATCAAAAAGGAGGGAACAGGATGAAGGGACAGCTGATTATTTCCATCGGACGCGAATTCGGAAGCGGCGGGCATGAAATTGCCCAGAAACTGGCTGATCAGTACAAGCTGCCGCTGTATGATCATAATCTGCTGGATGAGCTTGCAGGACGTAATAACCTTGACGGGGATGTCTTAAAGGAGTTTGACGAAGCAGGACGAAAAAAGCTTTTGTCCCGGACTGTGAGGGGAATGAATAATTCTCCGGAGCAGAATGTGGCGCAGCTGCAGTTTGATTATCTGCGGAAAAAAGCAGATTCAGGGGAATCCTTTGTGATAGTGGGGCGCTGCTCTGAGACGATCCTTAAGGGAAATACGGGCTTGATATCCATTTTTGTGCTGGGCGACATGGAGACCAAGATTGAACGGATTATGAGGCTGTATCAAAAGTCGAGAAAGGATGCGGAGGAGCTGATTCTGGAGAAGGACAGAAAGCGCAAGAAGTATCACAACAGTCACTGCAGGATAAAGTGGGGAGATTCCAGAAATTATGATCTTTCCATCAACAGCAGCAGGCTGGGAATCGAAGAGAGCGTGAGGATACTGTCGCAGTATATTGATGCGAGAAGAAAAATGCAGGAAGCACAGTGAGGGGACGGTTCCGAAAGAACCGTCTTTTTCTCTGAAAGGGTTTTAAAGAAAAGGTTTCTTGGAAAGGAGCGGCATGCAGAAAAAGGGACATTTGGTAAAATCGGTGGCGCCGGGAAGCATAGCCCAGGAGATGGAGATAGAGCCTGGGGATAGAATTCTTGCCATTGACGATACGGAAATAGAGGACATTTTTGATTATCAATTTATGACCCAGAACGACTATCTTGAAGTTTTGCTGGAAAAGCGGGACGGAGAGCAGCTGATTTTAGAGATATATAAGGATTTTGAGGAGGATCTGGGAATCCTATTTGAAAATGGGCTTATGGATGAATACCGCCACTGCCGCAACAAATGTATTTTCTGCTTTATTGACCAGATGCCCAAAGGGATGCGGGAAACGCTGTATTTCAAGGACGATGATTCCCGTCTTTCTTTTCTGCAGGGGAATTATGTGACGCTCACAAATATGTCCGATCATGATATTGACAGAATCTGCAGATATCATCTGTCTCCCATCAATATATCCTTCCACACCATGAATCCCAAGCTTCGGTGCAGTATGCTGAATAACCGGTTTGCGGGGGAGGCCCTGAAGAAGGTGGATGTTTTAAATCAGGCCGGAATCCGCATGAACGGGCAGATTGTGCTGTGCAAAGGAATCAATGACGGGCAGGAGCTGGACTACAGTATAAGAAGGCTTATGGAGTATATTCCTAATTTGGAGAGTGTCTCCGTTGTGCCGGTGGGATTATCAAAATACCGGGAGGGGCTTTATCCATTGGAGCCCTTTGAAAAAGAGGACGCCTGTAAGGTCCTTGAAATGATCCATCATTATCAGAAGCTCTGCTATGAGAAGTTTGGAATCCATTTTATCCATGCAAGCGACGAGTGGTATATACTGGCGGGGGAAGAGCTGCCGGAGGAAGAACGATATGACGGTTATCTGCAACTGGAAAATGGCGTAGGCATGGTGCGCCTTCTTTTGAATGAATTCAGAGAGGCTCTCGATCAGCGCAGGAAGAGCGGGGAATGGTCTAAAAAGCGTTTAGACGGGACTGTCTTAGAATTATCCATGGCCACAGGGACGCTGGCCTATCCTTATATTGACCGGATGGTGAAGGAAGTAATGGAGGCTTTTCCCAATTATAAAATTTATCTTTATCCCATCACAAATCATTTTTTCGGAGAACGGATCACCGTGTCCGGGCTGCTCACGGGACAGGATATCAGGGACCAGCTTGCGGGGCGTAAGCTGGGGGAGCGGCTTTTGCTTCCCCAGAATGTGCTGCGCAGCGGAGAGGATGTATTTCTGGATGATCTGCATGTCTCAGATTTGGAAAAGGCTTTACAAGTTCCCGTTAATATTGTAAAATCAAGCGGATATGACTTTTTGGATGCAATCATGATTGACGGTTAAAAGAGGAGAAAAGAAATGGCGAAGAAAAGGAGCAAGCCCATAGTTGCAGTGGTAGGAAGGCCCAATGTGGGAAAGTCTACGCTGTTTAACGCTCTGGCAGGCAGCAATATATCGATTGTGAAGGATACGCCCGGCATCACCAGAGACCGGATTTATGCGGATATTTCCTGGCTGGATAAGACGTTTACGCTGATTGACACAGGCGGAATCGAGCCGGAGAGCAAGGATGTGATTCTCTCCCAGATGCGCGAGCAGGCTCAGATTGCCATCGACACGGCAGATGTGATCATCTTTCTGGTGGATGTAAAGCAAGGGCTTGTGGATGCGGACGCCAAGGTGGCGGATATGCTGCGCCGTTCCCATAAGCCTGTGGTGCTTGTGGTAAACAAGGTGGATAAATTTGATAAGTATATGGCCGACGTATACGAATTCTATAATCTTGGAATTGGAGATCCTCATCCTATTTCTGCCATAAACCGCATGGGGCTTGGGGATATGCTGGAAGAAGTGACGGCTCTGTTCGGGGAAGCCGGAGAAGAAGAGGAAGAGGACGACAGCGTCCGGGTTGCTATCGTGGGGAAACCAAATGTAGGTAAATCCTCTATTATCAACAAAATTCTTGGGGAGGACCGGCTGATCGTATCGGATATAGCGGGCACTACCAGGGACGCGGTGGACACGCCCCTTACCCGGAACGGAAAAAACTACATTTTTATTGATACGGCGGGACTGCGCCGGAAAAATAAAGTGAAGGAGGAGCTGGAGCGCTTTATGATCGTCCGCACGGTGGCTGCCGTAGAACGGGCGGAGGTTGTAGTGCTTGTAATTGATGCCGGAGAGGGCGTTACGGAACAGGACGCCAAGATTGCGGGCATTGCCCATGACAGAGGAAAGGCGGTAATCATTGCGGTAAACAAATGGGATTCCATTGAAAAGGACGATAAAACCATTTACCGTTTTACGGAAAGAATAAGGAACGTGCTGTCCTTTATGTCCTATGCTGAAATTGTCTTTATTTCCGCAAAGACAGGGCAAAGACTGCCGAAGCTCTTTGAGACCATAGATATGGTCAGCGAAAACCATGCCATGCGTGTGGCTACCGGTGTGCTCAACGAGATCATGTCGGAGGCTGTGGCAATGCAGCAGCCCCCGTCGGACAAGGGGAAGAGACTGCGGCTTTATTATATTACCCAGGCTTCCGTAAAGCCGCCAACCTTTGTGATTTTTGTGAACGACAAGGAGCTGATGCACTTTTCCTACACCAGATATATTGAAAACCAGATCCGGGAGACCTTCGGCTTCCGGGGGACGCCCATGCGGTTCATTATAAGAGAACGAAAGGAAAACAAGTGATCATGGAACGAGCAATCTGTTTGCTGATTGGTTATGTGTTTGGGTTGTTTCAGACGGCATTTTTTTACGGAAAGGCTCATGGGATCGACATCCGTCAGTACGGAAGCGGCAATTCCGGTACTACAAATGCCCTGCGGGTGCTTGGCACCAAGGCCGGGCTCATCGTTTTTGCCGGGGACTGCCTTAAATGTGTGGCGGCGGTGGTGATCGTGCGTCTGCTGTATGGCACGGCACATTCAGACATCATTTATCTTCTCTGTCTCTATGCGGGAGCGGGAGCCATTCTGGGGCACAATTTTCCCTTTTACATGGGATTTAAGGGAGGGAAAGGAATCGCCGCCACGGCGGGGATGATTCTGGCCTTTCATCCCTACTTTATCGTGGTGGCTGCCCTGTTGTTTTTCGGCACCTTTTTTTCCACCCACTATGTGTCTTTGGGGTCACTGCTGGTTTACGCAGGCTTTATGATAGAAATGATCGTCTGCGGACAGCTTGGAGTTTTTGGCTCCATGAGCCAGGGGCAGCTTCTGGAAATGTATGCAGTGGCGGCGTTTCTGACAGTTATGGCATACTGGAAGCATAGGCAGAACATTGTGCGGCTGCTTCACGGAGAAGAGAGAAAGACTTATCTTTTTAAGAAGAATAAGGTAGATGTGGAAAAAAAGAATTGAGAGCGGACTAAAAAACCGCAGAAAAGAGGGCGTATGGCAAAAATCAGTATAATCGGCGGCGGAAGCTGGGGCATTGCATTGTCTGTCCTGCTGCACAACAACGGACACCAGGTTACGGTTTGGTCCGCAGTGGAAAGCGAGATCGCCATGCTTCAAAAGGAGCATGAGCACAAAATGCTTCCGGGAGTGAAGCTTCCG
This sequence comes from Candidatus Acetatifactor stercoripullorum, assembly GCF_944382095.1. Lineage (NCBI taxonomy): Bacteria > Bacillati > Bacillota > Clostridia > Lachnospirales > Lachnospiraceae > Acetatifactor > Candidatus Acetatifactor stercoripullorum. The sequence goes on along the minus strand of NZ_CALWMU010000009.1, from coordinate 25,401 downwards.
GAGGATATGAGGCTTACTACGGATGATAAAGAGGCTGTGGAAGGAAAGGATCTTTTGGTGATGGCCGTAGCCAGCTCCTATACCAGAGCCACGGCCCATCGGTTAAGCGCCCTTGTGGAGAACAGGCAAAAGATCGTAAACGTGGCAAAGGGCATTGAGGAGCACACGTTGATGACCCTTTCGGAAATCATAGAGGAGGAAATTCCGCAGGCGGACGTGGCGGTAATGTCCGGTCCCTCCCATGCCGAGGAGGTAGGGCGCGGCATTCCCACCACTATCGTTGTGGGGGCAAAAAGCAAAAAAACGGCAGAGTACATACAGAATCTATTTATGAATCAGGTCTTTCGTGTGTACATCAGCCCCGATATGCTGGGAATGGAGCTGGGAGGAGCGCTGAAAAATGTGGTGGCTTTGGCTGCCGGAATTGCGGACGGACTGGGATATGGAGACAATACAAAGGCTGCGCTGATTACCAGAGGGATTACGGAGATTGCCAGACTGGGCACTGCTATGGGAGGAAAATTTGAAACCTTCTGCGGACTTACGGGAATCGGCGATCTGATTGTGACCTGCGCCAGCATGCACTCCCGAAACCGCCGGGCAGGAATCCTCATCGGACAGGGCCATACCATGGAAGAGGCCATGGCAGAGGTGAAAATGGTGGTGGAGGGTGTGTACTCCGCCAAGGCAGCCATGGAGCTTGCGGCAAAGTACCAGGTACAGCTTCCGATTATCGAACAGGTAAACGCCGTTTTGTTTGAGGGGAAAAAGGCAGATCAGGCGGTGAAGGATTTGATGCTGCGGGACAGAAAGCTTGAGGTGTCCGACCTTCCCTGGGAAGAGGAGTGATCGGAAGAACGGCGGCTTAAAAGAGTAGAGAAAGAAATCTGAAAAGGGACGTTTCCACTGGGGGAGCGTCCCTTCTTTTTTTATTGGAGAGCCTTTACGATCTCGGCGGCAGTTTCCGGTTTGTTCATGGTGTAGATATGTATGCCGTCTGCCTGATTTTGCTGCAGATCCCTTATCTGCCGGATAGCGTAGTCAATGCCTGCCTTGCGCATATCCTCCGGGCTGTCCCCGTAAGCGGCCACGATATCGGAAAGAGCCTTGGGGATGCTGGAGCCGGAGAGGGAAATGGTGGTGCCGATCTGCTTTGGCGTGGTGATGGGCATGATGCCTGCGCAGATGGGAAGGGTAATTCCCTTAGCGGCGGCTTTTTCCCGGAAGGCATAAAAAGCGTCGTTGTCAAAGAAAAGCTGTGTGATCAGAAATTCCGCGCCAGCCTCCTGTTTGCGCTTTAAATTCTGCAAATCAGATTCCATACTGAAGCACTCGAAATGCTTTTCCGGATAGCAGGCGCCAGCCAGATGCAGATTGGAGTGCTCCTTTAAGAACACCATCATATCGTTTGCATGGGCGAAATCTCTGCTTTCAAATTGTTCGTCTGTCATATCCCTGGGACGATCCCCGCGAAGGGCAAGCACATGGCTTATGTTGTTTCGGGCAAGCTCTTCGCATACGCTGAGAAGGTCCTCTTTTCGGCTGCCCACACAGGTCATATGAGCCAAAGCGTCAATATGCAGTGTGTTCTGGATGTAAGAGGCAATCTCCACTGTTTTTTTGGAGCGGCTTCCTCCGGCGCCGTAGGTAACGCTGATGAAATCAGGCTGCAGGCTTCCGAGAGCGTCCAGGACCTCAAAGGCCGCTTCAAATTCTCCGTCCTTTTTTGGGGGGAATACCTCAAAGGAGAGGGTCTTTTTTTGTTTGAATAAGTCGGTTATCATAAAATATGCTGTCCTTTCCGTAAATATTTATGTGCCGCTGCCGGCATGATATTTTTGATATATTTCTTGATTTTGAGACAGGAATATCGTAACATGATGGTAAATGAATTTCAAGAAAGAAATGAGGACAATATGGAAAATCAGGGATTTCAGGGAACCAAGGATTATGTGGCCAGCGATGAGCTTATGGCAAGCGTAAATATAGCCATTGCGTTAAAAAAGCCCCTTCTGATCAAGGGAGAGCCGGGCACGGGAAAGACCATGCTGGCGGAGGCTGTGGCAAAGGCGCTGGGCAAGCGGCTGATCATCTGGAATATCAAGTCCACCACAAAAGCGCAGGAAGGCCTGTATGTGTACGACACCATACAGAGGCTCTACGACGGACAGTTCGGCGAGGAGGGCGTTGACGATATTGCAAGGTATATCAAGCTGGGCAAGCTGGGAGAGGCCTTCGACAGCGAGGAGCAGGTGGTGCTTCTGATCGATGAAATCGACAAGGCGGATCTGGAATTTCCCAACGACCTTCTCTGGGAGCTTGACCAGATGGAGTTTTATATTCACGAAACCAAAAGAACCGTAAAGGCGAAGCACCGTCCCATTGTAATCATCACCTCCAATGCGGAAAAGGAGCTGCCGGACGCTTTTCTTCGCCGCTGTATTTTTCACTACATCGATTTCCCCTCCAAGGAGCTGATGGAGGAGATCGTAAGGGTGCATTTCCCGGATGTGGAGGAGCATCTGCTTAAAAATGCCATGGAGGTGTTCTATGATATCAGGTCTATCCGGGATATCCGCAAAAAACCAAGCACCTCGGAATTGATTGACTGGGTCAATGCGCTTCAGATCGGCGGAATTTCTGCGGACACCATAAGGAGTGCGCTGCCCTTTGTGGGTGTGGTGGTAAAAAAGGACGAGGATCTGGAGATTGTGCGGCATTCCGGTGTTTAACCAGGTGAAGGAAAGAGGAAGCGGATGTTTATAAACTTTTTTGAGAACCTGCGCTCCAAGGGGCTTAAGGTGACTTTAGGAGAATGGCTGACCCTGCAGGAGGCTCTGGACAAGGGGCTGTGCGGCAGCTCCCTTACGGGATTTTATTATGTGGCGCGCATGATTCTGGTAAAGAGCGAGACCGATTTCGACAAATTTGATATGGCCTTTGAGGAGTGCTTTAAAGCTGCGGGACACGAGACGGAGGTGGGGGCGGAAATGCTCAGATGGCTGGACAAGTCCGATATGATGGAGCTTGCCCACGAGGAGGCCAGAAACCACTTAAACCAGATGGAGGATATCCAGGTGGACAAGGAGGACGTGGAGGAGAAATTCAGGCAGCGTCTGAAGGATCAGGACAGCGAGCATAACGGCGGCAGCTTCTGGATCGGCACTATGGGAAAAACCTCCTTTGGAAATATGGGCGGCAATGTAGGCGGCGTCCGCGTAGGCGGAAAGACCGGCTATCAGTCTGCCTTTTCCGTAGTGGGCGCCAGAAAGTACAGGGATTTCAGGGACGACAGAGTGTTAGACAACAGGCAGTTTCAGATGGCCTTTAGAAAGCTCAGGCAGTTTTCCAGCCGCCTTGACATTCCGGAGACGGAGCTTGATATTGAGGGTACTGTGGACAAGACCTGCAATAACGGCGGCTGCCTGCAGATCGTTATGAAAAAGCCCAGGAAAAATGCGGTGAAGCTTCTGCTGCTCATGGATTCCGGGGGCACCATGATCCCCTTCAGCAGTCTTTTGAATGATCTGTTCCAGGCGGTGCATAAATCCAATCATTACAAGGATGTAAAAACCTATTATTTTCATAACTGTATTTACAGCAAGCTCTATAAGACCCCGGAGTGTGAGAATGGGGACTGGGTGGATACAGAGTGGGTGTTCCGCAATGTGGACAGCGACTATAAGGTGATTATCGTGGGCGACGCGGCCATGGCGCCGGAGGAGCTTTATTCCGACACGGGCAATTACAGAGGGCCAAACGGAGGCCTGTCCGGCTATGAATGGCTGAAGCTGTTAAAGCGCAAATATAAAAAGGTAGTCTGGCTCAATCCCAAGATGGCGCCCGGGAAGGCTCCCTGGAGGGAGGCTGAGACCGCTATCAAGGAAATGTTTCCCATGTATAAGCTGACAGTGGACGGCCTGAACCAGGCCATGATAAAATTGATGGTAAATAAAGGAAGATAAAGGAGCAGAAAAAAATGACGGTATTTGAGGAATTGAAGGCGAGAGGGCTGCTGGCGCAGCTGACGGACGAGGAGGAAATCAAGGAGTTAATCAATAATGGAAAGGCTACCTTTTATATTGGCTTTGATCCTACGGCGGACAGCCTTCATGTGGGGCATTTTATGGCGCTGTGCCTGATGAAAAGGCTGCAGATGGCCGGGAATAAGCCCATTGCGCTTTTAGGAGGCGGTACGGGCATGATCGGAGACCCCTCCGGGCGCAGCGATATGCGGACCATGATGACAAAAGAGACCATTGACCACAATGTGGAATGCTTTAAAAAGCAGATGAGCCGTTTTATTGATTTTTCTGAGGGAAAGGCGCTTATGGTCAATAATGCGGACTGGCTGCTTGACTTGAATTATGTGGAGCTTCTGCGGGAAGTGGGAGCGTGCTTCAGCGTAAACCGGATGCTGACGGCGGAATGCTACAAGCAGCGCATGGAGAAGGGCTTGAGCTTCCTGGAATTTAACTATATGATCATGCAAAGCTACGACTTTTTGATGCTGTATCAGAAATATGGCTGCAATATGCAGTTTGGCGGAGACGACCAGTGGAGCAACATGCTGGGAGGAACGGAGCTGATCCGCCGCAAGCTTGGCAAGGACGCTTATGCCATGACCATCACGCTGCTCTTGAATTCCGAGGGAAAGAAGATGGGAAAGACCCAGAAGGGAGCTGTATGGCTGGACCCCAACAAGACCTCGCCTTTTGAATTTTATCAGTACTGGAGAAATGTGGCGGATGCGGACGTGTTGAAATGTCTGCGGATGCTTACCTTCCTTCCCATAGAGCAGATCGACGAGATGGATGCGTGGGAGGGCAGCCAGTTAAATGAGGCAAAGGAAATTCTTGCCTTTGAGCTTACCAAGCTTGTGCACGGGGAACAGGAGGCCCAAAAGGCAAAGGAGAGCTCCAGGGCGTTGTTTGCCGGAGGAAACGCCGCAGAAATGCCTACCTGCAGGCTGACAGAGGAAGATTTCAAGGAGGGAACCATTGACATTCTGGGTGTGCTTGCAGTATCGGGCCTGACCGCCTCCAGATCAGAGGCAAGACGGGCCGTGGAGCAGGGCGGCGTGGCCGTGGATGGAGAGAAGATCACCGATATCAAGACGATTTACAGGCCCGAGGATTTTGACGGAGACGGCATTGTGGTAAAGCGGGGCAAGAAGAATTTCAAACGTGTTGTAATGGGCTGACAGGGATTTTTCACAGGACAGGCTTCAGGCAGGCATGAGACTGGGAGGCACCGCATATACATATAGCAGTAACATTAGGAGGCTGTTATATGGAATATGCGGTAAATACATACGAGCTTTATCACGATATACAAAAACGCACCGGCGGTGAGATATACATAGGGGTGCTGGGACCAGTAAGGACGGGGAAATCTACCTTTATCAAGCGGTTTATGGATGAGATGGTACTGCCCGGCATGGAGGATGAGCATGCGAAGTCCAGAGCCCAGGACGAATTGCCCCAGAGCGCCGGCGGAAAAACCATAACCACCACGGAGCCCAAATTCATCCCCAACGAGGCGGCGAAGGTGACCTTAAACGGGGATATTCAGGTTTCCATCCGCCTGATAGACTGCGTGGGCTACATGGTGGAGGGCGCTGCGGGGCATCTTGAGGAAAATCAGGAGCGGATGGTGAAAACCCCTTGGTTTGACTATGAGATTCCCTTTACCCAGGCGGCACAGATCGGCACGGATAAGGTTATGAACGACCATTCCACCATAGGCTTGGTGATCACAACAGACGGAAGCTTTGGGGAGATTCCCAGGGCCAATTATCTGGAGGCCGAGGAAAAAACCATTCTGGCGCTGAAAAGCTTAAGAAAGCCCTTTTTGGTGCTGGTAAACAGCCAAAGACCCTATTCCGAGGAGGCCAAAAAGACAGCATCGGAAATTTCCGAAAAATACGGCGTGTCCGCCATGCCGGTGAATTGCGAGCAGCTCAAAAAAGAGGATATTAATTCCATTCTGGAAAACATCCTGTATGAGTTTCCCATATCAGCGATTGAGTTTTATATGCCCAAATGGGTGGAAATGCTGCCCGGGGACAACCGCATGAAGCGCGATCTGGTGGAAAAAGTAAGGGGGCTTATGAAGGACTATGATACCATAAAGGACGTGCTGGCAAACCCTGTCCAGCTGGACAGCGAGTACATCAAGCGGTGTAAGATGGACGGCATCAGCCTTTCCGATGGAATGGTAAAGGTTCTTTTGGATGTGGACGACGCATTTTACTATGAAATGCTTACGGAAATGGTGGGAGAGACCATTGCGGATGAATATCAGCTGATCAGCAGACTGAAGGAATTTGCGGCCATGAAAAAGGAGTATACCAAGGTGCTGGATGCAGTGAATATGGTCCGCATGAAGGGATACGGCGTGGTGACGCCCGACAAGGAGGAAATTGTGCTGGATAAGCCGGAGCTGATCAAGCACGGCAACAAGTTCGGCGTAAAGATAAAGGCGTTCAGCCCCTCCATACATATGATCCGGGCCAATATTGAAACGGAGATCGCTCCCATTGTGGGAACGAAAGAGCAGGCGGACGATCTGATCCGGTATATCAATCAAGCGGAGATGGATCAGGGCATCTGGGACACCAATATTTTTGGAAAAACAGTGGAGCAGCTGGTGAATGACGGCATCAGCTCCAAGGTGGCCGCCATCGGGGATGAGAGCCAGGCAAAGCTTCAGGATACCATGCAGAAGATCGTCAACGACAGCAACGGCGGCATGATTTGTATTATCATCTGATTGCATTATCACCTGAGCTGTTTTTATGGAGCCGTGGGATGAAGTTCATAATAGGGAAAAGCGTATCCGTAGACAGTAATAAAAACAGAAAGCAGGATCAGTACCCCGACGACAAGGCATACGCCTGTGGAGAGACGGTTAAAAAACAGTTTCTCTGCGGGCGTATCTGTCTGTCTGCAAAAAACCTTACTGCAAAAATGCGCTCCCGCTGAAACAGCCTTGTAAAGCCCCCGGATGCAATAATAAGAAAAGGGAATCAGCATAGGCAGAATATACCTGCCCTGGGGCTGATAATCGATGGCGTAGGAATAGTACAGGCTTAAAAGAAAGGGCATCGCCATGCAGAAAATCATATTTGCATGGAAAAATCTTCTGAAAAAAGGACGGTCTGGGTATAATGCCCCGGCGCCTTGGCCGGGAAGCAGAATGCAGAGCGCCACACAGACCGCAAAGAGGAGCTTGTAAAAACGGTAAACCCAGAGACTTGTGACAATGGTCATGGGGCCGTAAATGCCAATAAAGCTTAAAAGCGTCAGATTTAGGAAATCGGAGGTTACAAGCATCTCCCACAGGGAATAGCCCTGGCTCTGCCAGGTGATGCGGGTGTCCGGATGAAATTCCGGGAGGGCATACAGAGAGGCGCACAGGTCTCTGGATTTAAGCCCCAGAAAGTCCCCGTCGTAGAGGATAAAGCTCCTTACAAACCACCAGCCGATGCCCAAAAGAACCAAAAGGCTGATGAAGATTCCCTTTTTGAGAAAGGGGCGCCAGGAAAAGGAAATTCCTGTGTGGGAACCGGAAAAAAAGTAAGCTGTAAACAGAAGGATGCAGCTCAAAATGTATCCGTAGGCGTTATAATAGGACAGCGCACAAAAGATGATGCCGATAGCCAGCAAAATACAAGAGGAAACACGAAAGTGATCCTGAATTCCCCTGGTGAGCCCATAGAGCATGATGGCGATAGACATCATGCAGCAGGAATCCGTGTTCACATAAGTATGCACAAAGATGCTCTGGGGAAGAAACATTACCAGAAAGGAAAAAAGCCAGGAAAAGCGCCTGTCGGCAAACCATTCTCTTCCCAGAAGCAGCACAAATACAGCCATCACAAGGCCGAATATAAAATCTACCAGACGGGCAGAATACAAAAGCACAGCTTCCGAGGAGGAAAACAGTCCTGCAAGCCGCATCATAAGCCCCTGGAAAATATAAGGAAGGATGGGCTGGAAGCCATAGGAAAATCCATAGCCCCCGATGCGGATGGATTCCTCGTAGCCGTTGGGGAGACTGCCGTTTGCCGCGATATACTGGGGAATCAAATACCGGTTGTACTCATCAGGAGGATTGCCGAAGGACTGCTTTAGAAGCATGGATAATCCAATGATGAAATAGAGGGCAAAATACAGGAAAAATATGATATGATCCGCATGCAGGCGGTGTGTTTTTGATTTCATGGCCAAAGTTCCTTATCCTGTTTTGATTGACGGGGCAGACTTTTGTCTGCCCGCACATATGCTAATAGTAACATATAATTGAATATAACACAAATGAATTGCTTTTTATCCCCAGGTTTTGTATAATAAATCTATTCAAAGAAAGAGCATCATTTTGACAAAAAGGAATTGAAATTGTGAGAGAATATAGGAAAAACCAGGCTTTTGAAAAGGCAGGCGCTTTCTTCAGGGAGTACCGGGGCCGTATTGTGTGCCTGGGGCTGTTTGTTTTTTTATTTCATGGTGCAAAGCTGAATTCCCCTGTAATCGGTATTGATACGGAGGACATTATTAAGCTCCAGGGAGATTTTTACGGCGGATGGCTGACAACGGGCAGACAGGGACTGGTGCTTTTAAAGGGACTTTTGGGGATGCTTGATTTCAATCCCTATTTTGCAGGACTTTTGACGCTGGTCTTTTTGTCAGCAGCCGCTTTCGCCTTTTTTTGGCTGTGGGATAAAACGGCGGGAGGACCGGGGAGCTTTGCAGGCTGGTTTCTGGGAGGGCTTCTTTGGATTTCTCATCCCATTATGACAGAGCAGTTTTATTTTTCCCTGCAGAGCGCAGAGATATGTGCAGGATTTCTGCTGACGGCTTTTGCGCTTTTCCTGACGGCTCAGGGGGTGAAAAGGAGACATTTTCTTTTCTTTTTGGGGAGCGGGCTTCTTCTGCTTCTTGTTTTTTCCCTTTATCAGGTTTTTGTGGTGGTATACATTTTCGGAACCCTGTCTCTTTTGCTGCTGCAGGGCACATCCGGGGAAAATGGTGGAGAAGGGGAAACGGCAGGCTTAATCCGGCAGCTTTTGGCCCATGCGGGGGTTTTTCTTGCTGCTTTTTTTATCAACCAGCTGATTACCAGATTGTTTTTTGGCGCTTCGGACTATTTGCAGGGACAGATTTTGTGGGGCAAAAGAGACTTTGTGGATAATCTGAAGGGGGTTTTGGGCCATGTGGTTAAAGCATGTACCGGATATGACTCCATCTATTACACCATAGGCTATGGGCTGCTATGTCTTTTGACCTTGCTTTTATTTGGAGCTGTCAGCTTAAATGGAGGGGCAGATTCTGCAAAGGGCAGGAGTACGAAAGGAAAGAAGCTTCTCCTATGGTTCTTCTTAGCTGCGCTGTTTCTTACGCCGTTTTTGATGACGATTGTCTGCGGGGGAGCCCCGGCTGTGCGCTCACAGCTGGTTCTGCCTGTTATGACGGGATTTCTGGGGTATTTTGATGTGCATCTGTGGAGGACAAGGCTGGAAAGCAAAAATCCCCAGAGAGAGAAAATGCCAGGAGCCTGTCTGGTGTTGGCTCTCTGCATGGGGGCAGTCTGCATTGTGACTGGCTGGATGCAGCTTCAGGTGACAAGCAGGCTGTATTACACGGACAGAATGCGTTACGAACAGGATGCGGCGATGGGAAGAGAGCTGATTACACGGCTGGAGCAGGTCAGAGGACAGGACAGCCTGCCGGTGATTGTAATTGGAAAAAAGGAATTTGAGGGAAACAATGCCTGTCTTTTGGGCGAAGTGATCGGCCGCAGCTTTTTTGACTATGACACGGATGTGGAACCGGCTTTTTACTGGAGTACCAGACGGATATTGGGCTTTCTTCATATCTTGGGGAAGGACTATGCCATGGTGAGTGAGGACCGGGTGGAGCAGGCCATGGAATACAGTACCTATATGCCTGAATGGCCTGCGGAAAACAGCGTTCAGGTCTGGGACGGGATGATTGTTGTGAAGTTAAGTCATTTTGTAGCAGAATAAATTACAATATCAAAATTGCATTACAAAAATATAGGATCAGGGAGGCAGAAGCAAGGTATGAATGTAGTATATGAAAAGCTGATGAAATGCTGCGAATGTGTGCGGAAGGAGACGGATTTTGTGCCAAAGGCAGCCATTGTGCTTGGCTCCGGCCTTGGGGATTATGCGGAAGAAATACGGGTGGAAAAGGAAATTCCCTATGAAGGAATTGAGGGATTCCCAGTGTCCACGGTTCCGGGACATGCCGGGAAATTTATCTTCGGCTATATCGGAGAGGTTCCCGTGGTGTGCATGAAGGGAAGAGTCCATTTTTACGAGGGCTATGACGTGAGGGATGTGGTGCTTCCCACCCGGCTTATGAAGCTTTTGGGAGCGGAAATTCTGATTCTTACAAATGCGGCGGGAGGTGTGAACGCCTCCTTCTATCCGGGGGATTTGATGTTGATAAAGGATCACATTTCCCTGTTTGCTCCCAATCCTTTGATTGGGCCAAATATAGATGAGCTGGGAACGCGGTTTCCGGATATGAGCAGTGTCTATGACGAGAGTCTATGCGAGCTGCTCCGGGAGACTGCTATGGAAAACGATATTCCTCTCCAGGAGGGAGTGTATGCCCAGCTGACGGGGCCATCCTTTGAATCACCGGCGGAAATCCGCATGCTGCGTCAGCTTGGCTGCGACGCAGTGGGTATGAGCACGGTGGTGGAGGCCATTGCCGCCAATCACATGGGAATGCGCATCTGCGGAATTTCCTGTATCAGCAATCTGGCGGCAGGCATGACGGACCAGCCCCTTACCCATGAGGAGGTGCAGGAGGCCGCAGATATGGCGGCGCCCCGTTTTAAACAGCTGCTGACAAAATTTGTGGAAAGGCTGTAAACCCTGTGGGGGATGAAAGCTGTGTTAAGGCAGGACACATATGGGACAGGATGGAAACAAGATGGAAAAGGCTTTGGAAAAAAAGCTGGTAAAGGAAGCCCTTGAGGCGAGGAAGCGCTCTTACGCCCCTTATTCTCACTATCAGGTGGGAGCGGCCCTTTTGACCTGGGAGGGAAGGATATACCAGGGTGGAAATGTGGAAAACGCCTCCTACGGCGCCTGCTGCTGTGCGGAGCGAAACGCCATCTTTCGGGCGGTGAATGAAGGGGAGCGCAGGTTTTTGGCCATTGCGGTGGCCGGCGGCATGGAGGGAGAAGCTCCCAGGGAATATGCCTTTCCCTGCGGCATCTGCAGACAGGTCATGAAAGAGTTTGCAGATGAGGACTTTCTGATTTTTGTGGCGAGAAGTGAGGATGATTACAAAAGCTATTCCCTGGGGGAATTGCTGCCTTATGGCTTTGGAGGGAACTCAATCATATGAATATACGTTTATACAATGCAAAGATTCTTACGATGGAAAAGGACAGACCAGTTTTTGACGGAGAGGTCTGGGTAAAGAACGAGAGAATTGTCTATGTGGCGGAGGAAGCGGAGTTAGAAAGCGAATGGGACCGGGATATTCCCAGGATCGTCTGGGATATTGAGATCGACTGCAAGGGAAATCTTTTGATGCCGGGCTTTAAAAATGCGCACACCCATTCCGGAATGACCTTTCTGCGATCCTTTGCGGATGATGTGCCCTTGCAGAAATGGCTGAATGAGAAAGTTTTTCCCATGGAGGCCAAGCTGAGCGGCGAGGATATCTACCATCTCACCAAGCTGGCGGTGTTAGAGTATGTGACCTCCGGCATTACTTCTATTTTTGATATGTATTTGACGCCGGACACGGCTGCGGAGGCATGTCTGGACACCGGCATGCGGTGTGTGCTGGTAAGCGGCCTGAATAATTTCAGCTCTTCCTTAGAACAGGTGGAGGCAGAATATCTGAAATGGAACCGGAAAAATTCCCTGATCAGCTATCAGCTGGGATTTCATGCGGAATACACCTGCTCCAAGGAGCTTTTATGGGATATCTGCCAGCTGGCGCACAAGTATCATGCGCCTATCTACACCCATCTGGCGGAAACACAGACCGAGGTGGAGCAGTGCAGGGAGAGATATGGTATTACACCGGCTGTATTTTTGGATTCCCTTGGAATGTTTGAGTATGGCGGAGGGTGCTATCACTGTGTGCATATGACACAGGAGGATATGGACGTATTCCGCAGACGCAGATTATATGTCATCACAAACCCGGCATCCAATTTAAAGCTTGCCAGCGGCATTGCCCCCATAGCACAGTTTCAGAAGAGAAAAATTCCGGTGGCCATCGGTACGGACGGGCCTGCAAGCAATAACTGCCTGGATATGTTCCGGGAAATGTTTCTGGTGTCAGGACTGAGCAAGGTTCTGGAAAATGATGCCTCCAGTCTGGACGCTATGGATGTGCTGCGTATGGCCACAGTAAACGGAGCCAAGGCCATGCGGCTAAACCGCTCTGATGTGCTGGCTAAGGGGAAATATGCGGATTTGATTATGATTGATTTAAACCAGCCCAATATGCAGCCGCTGCATAACATTCCCAAAAATCTGGTGTACAGCGGAAGCAAGTCCAATGTGTGCATGACGATGATCAACGGGAAAATTTTATATTATAAGGGTGAATTCAACGTGGGAGAAAGTCCCGAGAGAATTTATCAAAACTGCAATGAGATTGTAAAGCGCCTGCTTTCCCAGTAGGGATGGGGCGCTGGGAAAAAGAGAAGGAAGAAGTTTAAATTTAAAATGGAATTATTTTTGTTTTTTTTGGCAGTCGGTTTATTTTTGCTGGCTGTCTTTATCCGGGAAGGGATTTTGGCCAAAAAGCAGAAGCAGAGATTTATTCAATCTCTATACGAGGATTTTGGAACGCTGCCCCAAAAGGAATATGCGCTGGAACGCTATGCGCGCATGGGAAGCTTTTTTCACAAGCACGAAAAAGAAGGGCAGATAGATGATATCACCTGGAATGACCTGAATATGGATGATATTTTCAAACGGCTGAATTATACCTTTTCCGCTTCCGGGGAAGAATACCTGTATTACACACTGCGCACGCCGAGGCAGTCTGTGGAGGAGCTTTCTCATCTGGAGGAGGTGACGGAGTATTTTCTGGGACATCCCGACGAAAGAGCAGGGGTGCAGCTTCTGATGCGGAAGCTGGGGTATACGGGGAAATTTTCCCTCTACGACTATCTGGATAATCTGAATTATCTGGGAAAGAGAAGCAACGCAAGACATTACCTGATGGATGGTTTGTTTGTGCCCTTTCTTTGCATACTTCCTTTTTGGTATACCGTTGGAATCTGTGGGATTGTAGTGTTGATTCTCTTTAACATTATCTCTTATTTTAAGGAGAAAAACGAGATCGATCCCTATATTACCAGCTTTGCCTATGTGATGCGTCTGCTGACTGTCTGCGACGGTCTGCTGAAAATAGAAATTCCACCCTTAAAGAGGGAATGGGAGGAAATGGAACGCTGTAAAAACGGTCTGAGCGGTATGAAAAGGGGTTCCTTTTGGGTCTTTTCCAGCAACCGCAACGCTTCCACCGGAAACCCTCTTGATATTGTGATGGACTATATCCGCATGACATTTCATGTGGATTTGATCAAATTCAACAGGATGCTTTCACAGCTGACGAAGCATCTTGCGGATGTGGACGGTCTGATTACATGTGTGGGATATGTGGAGACAGCCATTGCCATCGGAGCCTTCAGGGTTTCCCTGGGGGAGGAATATTGTGTGCCAAAGCTTGGAAAAGGGGAGGAGCTTGTGCTTGAAGGGGCCTGGCATCCCATGCTTTCTGATCCGGTGAAAAACAGCATTGCCGCTGAAAGGGGTGTTTTGCTGACCGGCTCCAATGCCTCGGGCAAATCTACGTTTCTAAAAACGGTGGCGGTAAATGCCATTCTTGCCCAGACCATTCACACCTGTCTGGCAGCAAGCTACAGCGCTCCCTTTTTTCACATTTATTCCTCTATGTCTCTGCGGGATGATATGAAGGGCGGCGAAAGCTATTATATTGTGGAGATCAAGGCACTGAAACGGATTTTGGATGCGGCAGAGCGGACAGAGGGAAAGGTATTGTGCTTTGTGGACGAGGTGCTTCGGGGCACCAATACCGTGGAGCGGATTGCGGCCTCCACCCAGATTTTAAAGAGCCTGACGGGAAGCAATATTTTGTGCTTTGCCGCCACTCATGATATTGAGATGACCGATCTTTTGCGGGATTTCTTCGACAATTATCATTTTGAGGAGGATATCAGGGACGGGGATGTATTTTTCAACTATCGGCTGATGAAGGGAAAGGCAGCTACCAGAAACGCCATCAAGCTTTTGGAAATCATGGGCTATGAGAAGGAAATCATAGAAAAGGCATCCAGACAGGCGGAGCGCTTCCTTTCCACCGGAGTGTGGGAGCTTGCCTGAAGAGGGAACCGGAAAGCGTGCGGCAGAGGAAAGAGAGGTTAGAAATGATTCAATTTGTAAACACTTTTTTGTCTTATTTTGTATTACTTGCAGTGATTGCGGCGGTGGGAGCTGTGGGGATTACCCTGGGCATCTTTCTGCGAAAGAAAAAAGACGCGAAGGAGAACCACTGAAATGAGGTTTACCACTGTGCTTTGGGATGTGGATGGAACGCTGCTTGATTTTTCCTATTCCCAGAGATATGCCATTACAAAATGCTTTCATTCCATCGGCAGAGAGATTACAGAGGAAATGATAGAGCGGTACGCGCAGATCAACGACAGCTTCTGGAAGCGGCTTGAGCTGGGAGAGATCACAAAGAAGGAGCTGCTTCCCGGCCGGTTTCTCGCCCTGTTTGAAGAGTACCATATTACCGGTGTGGATGTGGAGGCCTTCCGCAAGGAGTATCAGGAGGCTCTTGGCAGCGTCTATTGCTATATTGATGATTCCCTTGACGTCTGCAGATTTCTTCAAGGAAAGGTCAAACAGTATGTGGTTACAAACGGCGTGGCCTCCACTCAGGAAAACAAGCTTAAGCTGTCAGGCTTAAGGGATGTGATGGATGGGCTCTTTATCTCTGAAAACATAGGAGCGCCAAAGCCTCACAAGGCATTCTTTGATTACTGCCTTTCTCATGTGCAGGAAAAGGATAAGAAGAAAATTCTGATTGTGGGAGATTCTCTTTCCAGCGATATCAAGGGCGGCTTTCTGGCGGGGATATCCACCTGCTGGTACCGCCCGGAGGGAACCTTAAATACCTCTGAGCTTTTACCGGACTATGAAATAAGCGATCTGCATCAGATTTATGATATTCTATTGCGCGATTCCTACGCTGCGCCTGGGAATGGGGAGTAAAATGGCAAAATCATCGGGACAAAAGCTGAAGCTTTTGTACATAATGAAGTTTCTTGCGGAAAATACGGACGAGGACCATCCCATGAGCACCTCGGAGCTGATAGAGAGGCTGGAGGCTCAGGGAATCCATTCGGAGCGCAAGAGTATTTACGACGATATCTCCAAGCTGTGTGATTTTGGATATGATATCATTCAGGTTCACAGCCGACAGGGCGGAGGCTATTACCTGGCGGAGCGTGAATTTGAGCTGGCGGAATTAAAGCTTTTGGTTGACGCAGTGCAGTCTTCACGGTTTATTACCACAAAAAAGTCCAGGGAGCTGATCGGCAAGCTGGAGCGCATGGCCGGAAAATATGACGCGGGCAAGCTGCAGAGGCAGGTTTATGTGGCCGGGCGGGTGAAAACGGAGAATGAAAGCATTTATTATAATGTGGACAATATCCACCGCGCCATTCAGGAGAATAAAAAGATTTCCTTTACTTATCTGGACTGGAATCTGCAAAAGGAGCTTGTGCCGAGGAAAAACGGGGACAAGCAGGTAAGTCCCTTGGCCTTGATCTGGCGTGAGGAAAATTATTACCTTGCCGCATTTGACGGTGAGGATAAAATCATGAAGCATTACAGAGTGGATAAAATGGGGAATGTGAAGGTGCTGGATGCGAAACGGGAGGGCGTCCGCCAATTTGCGGATATGGACCTTGCATCTTACGTGAACCAGACCTTCGGCATGTTTGCCGGACAGGAGGAGAGCGTGACCCTTGCGTTTCCCAACCGGCTGGCCGGTGTGGTGCTGGATCGCTTCGGCAGGGAATCGTCCATCCGCCCTTTGGAGGATGGACAGTTTCACATCCGTGTCCGGGTGGCAGTCAGCGGGCAGTTTTTCGGCTGGCTTGCGGGGATCGGCCAGGAGGCCAGAATCGTGGGACCAGAAGCAGTAAAGGAAAAATACAGAGCCTGGCTTTTGGCTATTTTGAATGGAGAACCCCATCAGGGGAAAGAATAAGAGGGAAAGAAGGAATTTGTCATGGAGATTCATCCTGCCCAGAGAATGGAGGCATTTGAAGCGGGAATTTTTCAGGTGCTGGACGAAAAGAAGAAGGTATATGCGGCCTCGGGGAGAAAGGTTTACAATTTCAGCGTGGGCACGCCGGACTTTCAGCCTCCGGAGCACGTTATGGATGCGGTGGCAAAAGCGGCGGCCATTCCGGAAAATTATAAGTATGCGCTTTCGGACCTGCCACAGCTTACCCAGGCGGTGATTGACCGGTATCAAAGCAGATACGGCGTGACGCTTTCACCGGAGGAAATCATGAGTGTGTATGGCTCCCAGGAGGGCATCGCCCATATCGGGCTTACCCTTGCGGACCCGGGAGATATTGTGCTTGTGCCGGACCCGGGTTATCCTATTTTTGCCATAGGCCCGGCGCTTGCAGGTGCAAAAATTGAAAAATACCGGCTCACAAGGGAGAATGATTACCTGCCGGATTTGGAGGATTTGGGAAAGAGGTATGGCCACAGAGCTAAATTTATGATCGTGTCCTATCCTTTAAATCCGGTGGGCAAGGCTGCGCCGGATTCCTTTTATGAGAAACTGATACCCTGGGCGGCGGAAAATGAGATTTTTTTGCTCCACGACAATGCGTATTCGGATATTATATTTGACGGCAGGACGGGAAAGTCTATTTTGTGGTTCCCCGGGGCAAAGGAAGTGGCGGCAGAGTTTTATTCTCTCTCTAAGTCCTTCAACTACACAGGGGCCAGAATGGCTTTCCTTGTGGGAAACCGGACAGTGGTGCAGAATTTCAAAAAGCTCCGGTCCCAGATTGACTATGGAACCTTTCTGCCGGTGCAGTACGGAGCCATTGCGGCCCTGACGGGACCGGATCATATGGTAAAGGAGCAGTGCAGGGAATATGAACGGCGCAGAAACGCTCTCTGCGACGGCTTTACAAAATTGGGATGGCCCTTTGAGAGAAGCCAGGGAACTATGTTTGCCTGGGCAAAGATACCTGAGGGCTTTTCGGATGATGTAAAATTTGTCATGGAGCTTTTGGAAAAAACGGGAGTGCTCTGTACGCCGGGAAGCAGCTTCGGAGAGCTGGGCAAAGGGCATGTAAGGTTTGCGCTGGTGCTTCCTGTGACGGAAATAGAGGAGGCTTTGGAATGTGTAAAAAAGAGCGGAATTTTGAGTGCCGGAGGGATGTAAAAAGCTTGTAAAAGTAATGTCAAGCATTTTTCACAAAAAAGGCACCTAAATTTCAGGTGTCTTTTTGTATATTTTTCATGTCCCTTCCACGTTGACATCCGGAGGATTCTTTTTTATACTATATTATACACGCACACAATATATTGCCTGTTAAAAATAAGGAACACAACATATAGTGTTGAAGCGGGCCGAAACAGATGAAGGGAATGGAGTATATGATCAGTAGTTTGGAACAGACAGGTACGGAAAATGAAAATTACGGTGCAGAATACAGACCGTTAAAGGATGTCTATGTAATTAAAAAGGATGGAAGCCGGGAAGCTTTTAACGTTCAGAAGGTGATTAACGCTGTGGGAAAAAGCGCATACCGGGCCTTGACAAAATTTACGGACGAAGAGAAAAGACATATCTGCCAGTATGTTGTGGATAAGGTAGACGAGCTTGAGGCAGATGAAATTCCGATTCCCATTATGCACAATATTGTAGAAAGCGCCTTGGAGCAGGTAAAGCCCGTGGTTGCCAAAAGCTACCGGGATTACCGCAATTACAAGCAGGATTTTGTGCGCATGCTGGACGATGTGTATAAGAAGAGCCAGTCCATCATGTATATCGGCGACAAGGAGAATGCCAACACAGATTCCGCGCTGGTATCCACCAAAAGGAGCCTGATTTTTAACCAGCTCAACAAGGAGCTGTATCAGAAATTTTTTATGACCACAGAGGAGATACAGGCCTGCAGGGACGGCTACATTTATGTGCACGATATGTCGGCAAGAAGGGATACCATGAACTGCTGTCTCTTTGACGTGCAGAGCGTTTTGACGGGCGGCTTTGAGATGGGAAATATCTGGTATAACGAGCCCAAGACTCTGGATGTGGCCTTCGATGTGATTGGGGATATTGTGCTCAGCGCCGCAAGCCAGCAGTACGGCGGCTTTACGGTGCCCAGCGTGGACTTGATTTTAGAGCCCTATGCGGAGAAATCCTACAGACGGGGCATTGAAAAGTACACGGGCCTTGGAATCAGTCAGGAGAGGGCGGAGGAAGAGGCTTACAAGGATGTGGTCAGAGAATTTGAACAGGGCTTCCAGGGCTGGGAGTATAAATTCAACACAGTGGCAAGCAGCCGGGGAGATTATCCCTTTATCACGGTGACGGCCGGAACGGGAACGGGCAGGTTTGCAAAGCTTGCCACCATTACAATGCTGAATGTGCGCAGGGGCGGCCAGGGCAAAAAGGAGTGCAAGAAGCCTGTGCTGTTTCCTAAAATCGTATTTTTGTATGATGAGAATCTTCACGGGCCTGGAAAGCCCCTGGAGGATGTGTTTGAGGCTGGGGTAAAATGCTCCTCAAAGACCATGTATCCGGACTGGCTCAGCCTTACCGGAAAGGGATATGTGGCCAGCATGTACAAGCAGTACGGAAAAATTGTGTCTCCCATGGGATGCCGTGCCTTTTTGTCCCCCTGGTATGAGAGAGGCGGAATGCACCCCGCAGACGATGAGGACACTCCTGTTTTTGTGGGAAGATTCAATGTGGGCGCGGTGTCGCTGCACCTGCCCATGATTCTGGCAAAGGCCAGAAAGGAGAGCCGGGATTTCTATGAGGTGCTGGACTATTATCTGAACCTGATCCGTCAGCTTCATATCCGCACCTATGCGTATCTGGGAGAAATGCGGGCATCCACCAATCCTCTTGCGTACTGCGAGGGAGGCTTCTTGGGCGGACACCTAAAGCTGTCTGATAAGATCAAACCTTTGCTGAAATCTGCAACTGCAAGCTTTGGCATTACTGCCCTCAATGAGCTGCAGGAGCTTTACAATGGGAAATCTTTGGTGGAGGATGGCGCCTTTGCCATCGAGGTATTGGAGCATATCAATAAAAGGGTCAATGAATTTAAGGAACAGGACGGGCATCTCTATGCCATCTACGGCACGCCGGCAGAAAACCTCTGCGGCCTGCAGGTAAAGCAATTCCGCAAAAAATACGGCATTGTGGAGGGCGTTTCCGACAGAGAGTATGTGAGCAACAGCTTCCACTGCCATGTGACGGAGGATATCACGCCCATTCAGAAGCAGGATTTGGAGAACCGTTTCTGGAACCTGAGCAACGGAGGGAAAATCCAGTATGTGAAATATCCCATCGACTATAATCTGGAGGCCATCAAGACACTGATCCGCCGGGCTATGGATATGGGCTTTTACGAGGGCGTTAATCTTTCCCTTGCTTACTGTGACGACTGCGGACACCAGGAACTCGAAATGGACGTCTGCCCCAAGTGCGGCAGCCGCAATCTGACAAAAATAGACCGGATGAACGGTTATCTGTCCTATTCCCGTGTACACGGCGACACCAGACTCAACGACGCCAAAATGGCAGAAATCGCCGAACGGAAAAGTATGTGACATAAGCGAGTCAAGCCCACGGATTTTCATGCTCGCATGAAAATCCGTGGATTTGACGAGCGTGCTTCATGAGCAAGGGCGAAGCCCTGCGAATGAAGCCTTGCGAAGCAGAGTCACATGCGCAGAGAGAAATGGGGGCTGCTTCGTAGGGGCAGTGCGCAGACTGTTAAAAATCCGAAAATGAGGACAGAAACGAAATGAGATATCACAATATTACCAAAGACGACATGCTGAACGGGGACGGTCTTCGTGTGGTGCTCTGGGTGGCCGGCTGCAGCCACTGCTGCAAGGAGTGCCACAATCCCATTACCTGGGACCCTGACGGAGGAATTCCATTTGACGAGGCGGCAAAGCAAGAGATTTTTGAGCAGCTGGACAAGGATTATATATCAGGAATCACATTCTCGGGGGGAGACCCTCTGTATCCGGGAAACCGCATGGATGTGCGCAGCTTTATGGCGGAAATTAAGGAAAAATATCCAAACAAGACAATCTGGCTGTATACAGGCGACAGCTGGGAAACCATTTATAACGATCCTATGATGGAGCTTGTAGACGTGGTGGTGGACGGAGAGTTTCATGTGGAAGAAAAGGACCCGAAGCTTTTGTGGAAAGGAAGCAAAAATCAGAGGGTGATAGATGTACAGAAAACACTCAGGCAGGCAAAGCCCTGGGAGCCGGTGCTTCACTGCGCAGACTATGAGGCATAGATAAGTGACAGAGCCCCTTTTGTGGGCGGGAAGGTACGATAGACAGATGCAGAGAATTGCAAAATTTCACAAGGTCAGCGCCGGACAGTTTGCAGAGTCAATGGCGGCAGATTTTCCACAATTTACACAGGCGGATATTCAGGATATGTATGAAAACCTTAAGCTGCCTGTGCGCTCCACCAAGGGGAGCGCAGGGTATGATTTTTTCGCGCCCTTTTCCTTTTCTCTTGCGCCCAATGCCACAATCAAGATTCCAACGGGAATCCGTGTGGAAATGGAGGAAGGCTGGGTTTTGAAGCTTTATCCCAGAAGCGGCCTGGGCTTTAAATACCGTCTGCAGATGAATAACACGGTGGGTATTATTGACAGCGATTATTTTTATTCCGACAATGAGGGACATATATTTATCAAAATGACAAACGCCTCAAACGAGGGCAGGACAGTGGAGGTTCCTGCGGGAACCGGTTTTGCCCAGGGAATCTTTCTGGAATTTGGCATTACCGTTGATGACGACGCCGACGGGGTGCGAAACGGCGGCTTCGGCAGCACGACCAGGTAAACTTTTAAGGCTTTCATTTATAAGAGTATAGAAAGCTCCCTTTCCGGGGACACTGAGAAAAAGCATTTCAGTCAGCCGGGAAAGGGAGTTTGTTATTTATGAAGGAAAACCTAAGCTTTCCGAAGGAAATCTCAGGTTCGCTGAGGAAGGATATGCAGTTTTTAAATCAAATACTGGATGTGGAAAACAATTTTGACGTGGTTCACAGAGTGGTGCATATCGGGGGAAAGGAAGCGTGTATGTATCTGATAGACGGCTTCTGCAAGGATGAGCTGATGCAGAAGCTTTTGCAGTTTTTTATGGAAATCACACCGGAACAAATGCCGGCGGACGCCCATGAAATGTCCAAGCAGGATATTCCCTATGTGGAGGTGGATGTAAACAGCCAGTGGGAGACTATCATAAATGCGCTGCTTTCCGGTGTGTTTCTGCTTCTGGTGGATGGGTTTGAAAAGGCGCTTTTGATTGACTCCCGCACGTATCCTGCCAGAAGTGTACAGGAGCCGGACAAGGATAAGGTGCTGCGTGGCTCCAAGGATGGCTTTGTGGAAACCATTGTTTTCAACACAGCGTTGATCAGACGCAGGATACGAAGCACTGACCTGCGCATGAAAATCATGAATGCCGGTAAAAGCTCCAAAACAGACATTGTACTCTGCTATATGGATGAGAGGGTGGATCACGCTTTCTTACAGGAAATTGAAGAGAAAATCAACAATATTCAGGTGGATTCTCTTACCCTGAACCAGGAAAGCCTGGCGGAATGCCTTTACCAGAGAAAGTGGTATAATCCCTTTCCTAAATTTAAATATACGGAGAGACCGGATACGGCGGCCGCACAGATATTGGAGGGGAATATTGTGATTTTGGTGGACAATTCCCCCTCCGCCATGATTATGCCCGTGACCATTTTTGATGTGCTGGAGGAGGCGGACGACTATTATTTCCCGCCCATAACGGGAACCTATCTGCGCATCACCCGGTTTTTGATTGCCATTCTCACATACCTGGTGACACCCACCTTTTTACTGTTGTCCGCAGAAACGGATCTGATTCCGGAGAGCTTTGCCTTTATCCGGCTGAAGGAGACTCCGAACATCCCCCTGATCTGGCAGTTTCTCATACTGGAGCTGGCCATAGACGGTCTGCGTCTGGCCGCCGTAAACACGCCGAATATGCTGAGCACCCCTTTGAGTGTTATGGCCGCCCTGGTGCTGGGAGAATTTGCCGTAAACAGCGGGTGGTTTTCCAGCGAGGTAATGCTGTATATGGCCTTTGTGGCTATTGCAAATTATACCCAGGCAAATTATGAACTGGGATACGCCCTGAAATTTATGCGGATATTAAATCTGATTTTGACACAGCTGTTCGGATTATGGGGGTATCTGGCGGGAATTGCAGTGCTTTTGATTTCCATTGGGACCAACCGCACCGTATCCCGAAGGAGCTATCTGTACCCTCTATTGCCCCTTGACTGGGAGAAATTGAGAAATCGCCTCATTAGAAGGAGACTGCCCGGAGCTTTCGAACCAAAATCCAAACAATTCTGTGATAAAATTTGAAATCCCGGGTTCATAATGGTATAATGTAAAAAAGCGGGCGAAGCGGCCCAGGGAGCTTAAAAGCTTCCGGGCTGCTCAATCATGATACGAATGGAGGAAATTATGTTTAAAATAATAACGGACTCTACGGCTGATTTACCTGAGGAGTACATAAAGGAGCACGATCTGGGATGTATGAATTTAAGCTATATTCTCGATGGTGTAACCTATGGACACGGCAAGGAGCTTGACTGGAAAGAATTTTATCAAATGATGAGAGAGGGGAAAATGCCAACTACCTCCCAGATCAATCCAGAGGAGGCAAAGGCCTATCTGGAGAAAGTGATCCAGACCGAGAAGGAGGTTTTGTGCCTCTCCTTTTCGTCGGGCTTAAGCGGAACCTGCGGCAATGTGATGCTTGCGGCAGAGGAAATCATGGAAGAGCACAGGGACTGCAAAATCATTGTGATTGACACGCTGTGTGCTTCCCTGGGAGAGGGCCTTTTGGTCCATAAGGCGGTCTGCCTGCGGGATCAGGGCAAAACCCTGGACGAGGTTGCAGACTGGGTAAGGGAAAATCTGCTGCATCTGGTTCACGTTTTTACCGTGGATGATTTGTACCACCTGCATAGAGGCGGAAGAGTGAGCAAGACCGCTGCTGTTTTAGGAACCCTTGCAGGCATTAAGCCGAAGCTCCATGTGGATAATGAGGGGCATTTGATTCTCATAGGCAAGGTGCGGGGAAGAAAAAAATCATTGACGGCACTTGTGGATTATATGGAAGAAAAAATAGGCTCCTATCGCAGTGAAAATGATATTGTGTTTATCAGCCATGGGGACGCCCTGGAGGATGCAGAGGCAGTGAGAGATATGGTAAAGGAAAGGCTGGGAATACAGAATTTCCTCATCAACCGTATCGGCCCTACCATCGGAGCGCATTCAGGACCGGGTACAATCGCTTTGTTTTTTATGGGAGAGTCAAGATAAGGCTCAGAAGAATGTTTTCCGCCGCATTGGGGATGTAATCTCAGATGCGGCGGTTTTTCGCGCCAGATTGTCTGCAGTGGACTATGTGACGGCGCAGATTGCTGAAAGGATTGGGGAAATGAGGCAGGTTGAAATTCAGAAAGCCATGGATAAAAATATGCTGGAAAATTGTCTGGAGATACGCAGGCAGGTTTTTATCATAGAAAAAGGTGTGCCAAAGGAAATAGAAGTGGACAAATATGACTGCCTGGAGGAGGCCTGCAGCCACTTTTTAGTCAGATATCAAAATAAGGATGTGGGAACCATCAGATGCTTAGAGACCTCCAGCGACAGGGTAAGGATTCAGAGATTCTGTTTTTTGAAGGAATACAGGGGACTTGGCCTGGGAAAAATTGTGATTGCATACATTGAAAATTACTATAAAAGGCAAGGATACAGTACAGTTGAAATGGACGCAAAATATGAGGTTTTCGGATTTTATGAAAAATGCGGATACCAAAGAGTGTCCGATGTTTTTATAGAGGCGGGTATTCCGCACGTAAAAATGCAAAAAGAAATCAGAAAATGAACTTCCGGAAGGGGATATCATATTATAGTATTAAACAAAATCTAAGTTTATGAAAGGAATCATATGCAGGACTATTCATTTGACGAACGATTTGACAGATATCCCATTGCCATGGCATATGTGCCCTGGCAGCATTTTGAAAAAATGTATGACGATCTGGACAAAGCCTTCAAAATCGGCACGATCTTTCCTGAATTGAATAAGCCTTTCACAGGAAGGAGATGTGTATCTTGAGCAATAAAGAGCAGATGCTGAAGGATATCAGTATCGTGGATTTTATTCTGGTGGAGTTTGCGCTGTATCTGGATACACATCCGACCGACCGCAATGCCATGGAATATTTTAACCATTACAGCAGGATGAAAAATCAGATGGTGAAGGAATTTTCGCAGAAATATTTCCCGCTCACAAAGGATCTTGCTGAAAGCAATAAGGAATGGAGATGGGGCGCTGCGCCTCTGCCCTGGGAAGGAGCGTGCGGTTAAATGTGGAATTATGAAAAAAGATTGCAGTTTCCTGTAAATATCAAGGAGCCAAACGCAAAGCTGGCCCAGGTGATCATCTCACAGTTTGGGGGACCGGACGGAGAGCTTGCGGCCAGCATGCGTTATCTGTCTCAGAGATACTCCATGCCCTATAAGGAGGTTGCCGGGCTGTTGACGGACATCGGCACAGAGGAGCTCGCACATTTGGAGATGATTGGAGCCATTGTGCACCAGCTGACCAGGAATCTGTCCATGGAGGAGATTGAAAAGAGCGGCTTTGACAAATATTATGTGGATCATACCCTGGGCGTATGGCCCCAGGCCGCAGGGGGAATTCCCTTCAATGCCTGTGAATTCCAGGTAAAGGGTGACATTATCACTGATCTGACTGAGGATATGGCGGCAGAGCAGAAGGCCCGTTCCACCTATGACAATATCCTGCGGCTTGTGAAAGACCCGGATGTGTGCGACCCCATTAGATTTCTGCGGGAGAGGGAGATCGTTCATTTCCAGAGATTTGGCGAAGCAAAACGGGAAGATTGTAGTAAAATCCAAAGGCGCGGAAAGCCCACAAATTCAGCACTTTTGGAAAGTCACTATCAATCAGAACATTTGCAGGACATAGGC